>JAISGO010000029.1 GCA_031263025.1 Coriobacteriales bacterium | reverse complement strand
CTTGCCTTGCTTTACACGCAGAAGGTCAGCGGTTCAAATCCGTTATCGCCCACCAAAAAGCACTGGTCAGCGGCTTGGGAGAGCCGCTGTTTTCGTCTCGGGGGCACGAGAATCGGTTGTGGGTGCACGGTGGGGGCCTGAGGTCCAAAAATGCCTTGTCGTTTTGCGACGGTCATGGCCACTATGTCCGCCTTGGCTAGTCTCATCACCAAGACTGCCCTGTCCGTTGTGGCTAGGCGAGATTAATTACTTGCAGATTGTAGAAAATTCATTGAGAAAGTTGCGAAAATCTTAATTTCAATGTGGCTGGATAATTATTTTTTGCACGCCAATAACGAAAATCCCAGGAAAGTAAAAAACGACTGGAAAATTCAGAATCATTTTGCTCAGAAAAGCTGCTATACTCAAATCCCATTGTTGTTATGACAGACACAGGAGGGATCCTATGCCTCAGCAAAAGAATGCCGCTTGCCAATTGCAAATCAATCTGAGTTTCAACCGCTCAGGAGAATCCACCGAGGAAAACCTTATCTCTTGCGTCGACGGTGAGGGGCGCAGCTATCACGGTGGCCCTGCTCACCAGATCATTTCCCACCTTCTGCCCTTTCTTAGTGAGCTAATGCTGGAGAATTCTTTGCTTGCAAGCACCCGCGACGAGCTGCAAGCCGACCTGCGTTTCGCCTCCGAAGAATCTGAGAGTTATCACGCGAGAATCGAGGCTCAAGAGATTGAGATCTTCCGTTTGAAAAAAGAGCAAGAGGACTAAGTCAGGGGATTGGCTTGTTCGGTTTAGAGCAAGACGGTGGTTTGCTCGATTGTGCTTGGTGCAGGCACATGCCCCGGTCTGTAATGGCCGAGCACGCCGCAAGCTTGCGCCACCATCTCGGGATTGAGCTTCCCTGCATCTGACATTTTCCCAATGATCGATCTGATTTGACGCGGGCTGCGCCTTGGATGATAGGGCCGGCTCGCGCCCGTCGCCTCGTAGACATCGCAGACAGCGAGGAGCTGAGATGGCTCGTCGAGTTCACGTGCCCTCAGGCCATTGGGATATCCGCTGCCATCTAAACGCTCGTGGTGGTTGCTGGCCCACTCGCAAAGCGGGCTTGCTCCCGCTATGGAGCGTAAGACTATCTGAGAAAGATGCGCATGCGTCTCGATGATCTGCATCTCGACCGTATCAAGACGGCTTTTCTTGTCAAGCAGTCTACCCGAGAGGGAAAGCTTACCACAGTCGTGCATGCAGCCTACCAGATAGAGCTCCGCGAGGAGGTTCTTATCGTAACCGCGTTCGCGTCCGAGCAGCCAATAGATATTCGCGACCTGCAGTGAGTGCTCGCGTGTGTACTCAGATTGGGCACCGACTAAGTGGGCGACGAAAGCCCCTAGTTTATATAGTGCGTTATTGTTGAGATGTAAGTTGCATGGCGGAAACGCCTCCCAGAACAGATAAGTCAAATCGCTGCGCAAGAGATGAAGGAGCTTTCCATCCAGTACTTTAAGCAGGGCCTTGATTGCATGTGGATTGAATCTGTCAAAATCGCCATATTGTAGGGTTTTACGCAAGGTGGGCAACCCAGTAGGCCCGATCTTATCAAAATCTACAGTCATATCAAGGAAGCCGCAGAGACAGATCAGGCTCGCCTCAAAGGGGACTTGCTCTGCTGACATGCCAAAAGCCCCTGAGCCATCAGCGAGCTCATGATGATAGAGGATAAACCCATCAATAGGGGTGGGTAGCGGTAATAGGTCAAGCATGCTTTGCCCGATCCGGCAGTGTTCTTGTAGGCATTCTTGACTGGGGACACTTTCGCCTATCACTTTATAAGGTGGTGGTGAACAGATATCGTGAAGGAGCGCGCAAGCTACCAGGGACTGCAAACGTTTCTCGGGGAAATTCAGGGATTTGCCGACTGCCATACACATAGTAGCTACGCGGATGCTGTGCGCATAGTCGGGAGCGAACCCCGCGCTCGCGTCTAGCGAACACATCGCCCGGTAAATGGCAGCAAGCGTACCATTGATGTTTATCTGTAGCATGCTTATGTCCTCCCTGTTCTCCTCAGTTATCCAGGAGAATTCAGTATAACATAGAATGCTTTAAGTAAAAAAATAATTTTAGTGAGGAAAGCATTGTATTAGCACGAACAGCGCGGATTGATAAGGAGTTCGGCGATTTGCACGGCGTTGAGGGCGGCGCCTTTGCGCAGCTGGTCGCCAACACACCAGAACTGCAGACCATAAGCAACTGAAGGGTCGTCGCGCAAACGTCCGACGTAAATGTCGTCGGTACCTTGGAGCAGTCCAGGCATTGGATAGTTAAGGGTGGCAGGGTCGTCCATTACCTGGATGCCCGGGGCAGCGGCGAGAGCTTGGCGAGCCTGTTCGAGATCGAAAGCGCTCTCGAACTCGACGTTGACGCTTTCGGCGTGGCAGCGCAGTACCGGCACCCGTACGCAGGTCATGGCGAGGGCGAGCCTCGGCTGGTGCATGATCTTACGGGTTTCGACCACCATTTTCCATTCCTCCTTAGTATCGCCATCTTTGAGGAAGACGTCGATTTGGGGAATACAGTTGAAGGCGATCTGATGGGAGAAATGCTCGATGGTGAGTGGCTTACCATCAAGGAACTCCTGACTTTGATCATAGAGCTCTTGCATTGCCCCGGCCCCAGCGCCGGAGGCAGCTTGATAGGTTGAACAGACTACTCGCTTGAGCGGTGCTAGTTTGGCGAGCTGGTCAAGCACGATGACCATCTGGATGGTCGAGCAGTTAGGGTTGGCGATTATGCCCTGATGGGCAAAGGCGTCCTCCGGGTTGACCTCTGGGATGACCAAGGGCACGCCCTCTTCCATGCGGAAAGCCGAGGAGTTGTCAATCATCACCGCGCCGGCGTCCAGTACCGCCGGGCGGAAGCGCTCTGAGATGGCGTTGCCAGCAGAGAAAAGGGCGATATCGACGCCAACAAAGGATGCTTCGGTCATTTCCTCGACTTCAAGCGTGCCACCCTTGAAAGCTAGATTGCTGCCAGCAGAGCGTGCGCTGGCAAGGGCTCTCACCTGCGTAGCCGGAAAATCACGCTGCTCCAAGACTTTCAGCATCTCACGACCGACTGCTCCGGTCGCACCGCACACGGCGATGACGGGGCGTTGGGGTAGGGGCTTGCTCATCGGATCCTCCTTGGGTTAGGGTTTTTCTTTGAATTCCCAGGCGAAGTTTGAGAATTGCCGAATGAACGCAGCAGCGGTGCGATCATTGTGCCAGATTCTATCTTTGCACTTGTGGATAGGGATGGCCGCAGCTCATCTTGCCCTCGTTGCAATGTCCGCGCACACAGGGCGCGCCGGCGTCCTTGAAGATGAATGGTGCAGTCGGCCTGGCTAGCTCCAACATGCGTGTGGCCAGCTCTTGAATCTCCCACTGGGCACGATGGCAGCAACGCAGCTCGAAGAAATGCAGGAGCTCGCGGATGTTCATGGTAATCACGATCTTAGTGGCGCAGGCGTTGGGCAGGACGTAGCGGGCGTCCTCAGTGGGGATGTCCAGCTTGGCGAGGGCGGCATAGGCGCGGTAAGCCGCTGTCATCGCCTCTTCAAAGATGGTGTGGGCTCGAGGATCAGCGGTCACGGTAGGCGGCTCGATAATCTCGGGCGCAGCATCAAAGCGGACATAACGCTGCGACTGTTGGTTATAGGAAGCCAGGCGGTGGCGTACCAACTGATGGGTCAGGGTGCGGCTCACGCCCTCAACAGAGAATGTGTAGGAAGCATGCTCAAGTGCGGAGTAGTGGCCCGATCCCATGATGGTCGCGAGTACTGAATGCGCACGCTCTGCACTCATCTCCTGGAATAACTCTTCACCGCCGACCTTGGCATAACAGGAACGCGCAGCGGTAGCCACTGCGCGTTCAGGATCAGGTGTGCTGTAGAGCAGGTCAACCTGCATGGTCATAGGACCCTATTCAGCTTTCGGGGCGCCGTCAGCCTGGTCTGCAGTCGGTTCAGGGGTCGCCTCAGCTTCGTCTGCGCTGGTCTCCGCAGCAGGCGCCGCTGCGCTGGCGTCCTTTGCGGCCTCAAGCTCAGCCGCGGCTTCTGCTGCAGCTGCTTCCTTGGCCTCAGCCTCGGCTTTCTTAGCGTATTCGGCTGCCTTCTTTTTCTTCTCGGCCTCCTTGGCGGCTTTCGCTGATTGATGCTCGGCCGCAGCGCTCTCAGCGGCCTGCTGTTTGGCCTCTCGCTCAGCCTTTGCCTTCGCCTCGAGTTTTTGAGCGGCGGAGCCGAAACGATCAGAAAAACGCTGTACTCGTCCGCCAGTGTCGACGAACTTTTGTTGGCCGGTGAAGAAAGGATGACATTTATTGCAGAGCTCGACGCGCAGCTCAGGTTTGGTCGAGCGGGTTTTGAAAGTATTACCGCAACTGCAGGTCACGGTGCACTCGACATAGTCCGGGTGGATTCCGGGTTTCATAAGCAGGACTCCTTAAAAATAGACAAGTCTTGGTTTCCGACCAAGACAGGTTGATTGTAGCATATCAGGGGCTTTGGATCTATAGGGAATAAAACGGGCCGGCATCCGAGTCGAGCCGTATGCTCAGGGGCGGGGCCTGTGCATATGCAACAGCTGGTCGCGCGTTTGGTGGAGTTTGCGATCGAGGCCGACCGGATAACTGTGGGGGTTAAGCAAACGGCGGTTCGACTCGCCAAGGTGCTCTAGCTGTCGAGCTACGTCTAAGGGAGCTTCTTTTGCCGACTGCGCCAAAGGCATGAGTATCCTCTGGCCCGTCCCCTTGCTCAGGTCTTTTTGGCGGAGCTCGTTGAAGGGGTCGATGATATAAGCCGGCTGGGGTTGGTCTGTGGTCGTTTGGCTTCGGTCGAAGACCAGGTCGCCGATCATCTCGCCCGCAGCGTCATAGTAGCGCAACAGGTCAAGGTCGCCGGGGAGGGTTGATTTTTGCAGTTGGGCGGTGAGTTTGAGCACGGGCTGCCATTCCTCGCTCGGACGGCGGATGCGTGAGAGCTTGTAGATCCCACTTAAAGCCGGCTCATCAAAAGCGGTCGCCAATTTGGTGCCGACGCCGAAGCTATCGATAGTGGCTCCTTGTTCACCCAGCAAAGAGCTGATCGTATATTCGTCTAGGTTGTTCGAGACCGTTATCTTGACGTAGGATAGTCCCGCTGCGTCCAGGGCCTGTCGGGCTTGTTTCGAAAGCCAGGCCAGATCGCCGGAGTCGATTCGGATACCGGCGAGGCGCTCGCCGCGCTTCTCCATTTCATGGGCGACGGTGATGGCGTTGGCGATGCCACTGGCAACGTCATAGGTGTCGACCAGGAGGATGGCGCCACGGGGGTAGGACTTCACGTAGGCACGGAAAGCCGTGAGCTCGTCTTTGAAACTCATCACCAGGGAATGGGCGTGGGTGCCACTGACCGGGAGTTGGTAGATGGCCCCGGCTTGAAGGTTGGATGTAGAGGCACAGCCGCCCACGCAGGCGGCGTAGCTGGCGGCGTCGCCGCCGTTTTGCCCTTGGGCCCGGCGCAGGCCGAATTCTGCGACCGGGCGGCCTTCGGCGGCAGCGCAGATGCGGGCGGCTTTGGTGGCGATCAGGGTCTCGAAGTTGAGGGTGTTCAAGATCAAGGTCTCAACTAACTGGGCCTGTAATAAGGGGCCTTCGACCTTGCAAAGCGGTTCGTAGGGAAAGACCAACTCACCCTCGCGGGGCAGCTCGATCCTAAGCCCCAACTCCATCTTGGTCAGATAGTTTAGGAAGTCCTTGCTGAACAGGGCTGCCCCAGTTGGGTCGGTGAGACCCGCTAGATAGTCGATGTCAGTTTGGTCGAAACGAAAATCAGCCAAGATACGGGCAAGGTCATGGGAACCACAGAAGACGCTGTATCCACCATGGAAAGGATTATTGCGGAAATGCCAATAGAAATCGGCCTGGGCATCATGCAGGCCCTGGTCAAAATAAGTCTGGGCCATAGTCAGCTGATAGAGATCCGTGAAAAGGGCGTTGCGTGTCTTCATTACCCTATATTAGTCCATGCAATGTATCAGGTATAATGTGAGGCATGCTTGGTAACACCATACTCGCCCAGTACCCGACTTTTTTGACCTTTTTGGCGGTGTTCGTGGCAATGGTGGTAGTGATGGTCTTGATGCCTTTCTTCATCCGTTTGCTGCGGGTGCACCAAATCGGCCAGCAGGTGCGTGCCGACGGGCCAGAGCGCCATTTGGTCAAACAAGGCACCCCTACCATGGGCGGCGTGGTCATCTTGGTCTCGGTTGCGGTCGGAGTGGTGCTCTGCGGCGTCTACAAGCCCAAGGCCGACTTCGTGCCTCTGATCCTCGTCACCCTGGCGACTATCGCGACCGGCGTGATCGGTTTTGTCGATGATGCGTCTAAAGTCATCAAAGAGCGCTCCTTGGGCCTGCGTCCCAATGCCAAGATGATCCTTTTGACCCTGATCTCGGTGGCCTTTTGTCTAGCTGCGGTCAACTGGGGGCAGATCCGCCCCACGGTCACTATTCCCTTCTTACCGCCTATCGACCTTGGGGTACTGAGCACCACCATCGATATCGCCGGCTTTCCTTTCCAAATCCCTTGGCTCTACCTCATCTTCGTATTCTTATTGATGGCGGGCTTTTCCAATGCGGTCAACCTAGTCGATGGCCTAGACGGGCTGGCGGCGGGTACGGTCTTGGTGACTATGGCGGTGATGGCGGCGATCGCCTACCGCTCCAACATGATCGATCTCGCCCTCTTCGCGGCTTCGGTCTGCGGCGGCTGTATCGGTTTCCTTTGGTTTAATGCTTACCCGGCGAAGATCTTCATGGGTGATACCGGATCCCTCGCCCTCGGCGCCGCTTTTGCTGGCATCGCGGTGATGACTAAGACCGAAGCGGTCTCCATCCTAGTCGGCGCCATCTTCGTGATTGAGGCCCTTTCTGTGATCATCCAAGTCGGCTATTTCAAGCTTACCCGCAAGCGCGTCTTCCTGATGGCCCCTCTGCATCACCATTTTGAGCAGAAAGGTTGGTCGGAGACGACGGTGGTGATCCGGTTCTGGATCGTGGCGGCACTCTTCGCAAGCCTTGGTTTCGCGATATTCTTCTACTCGGGAATACATTAAAGGAGCCTGATGGAAACGATAGGATGGAAGGATTTCATCGAAGCGATCCTGGGGGAGGTGATCGACCGGCTGAAGTTCGAATGGGAGGTGTCTTATGACTTTGAGGTGGACGACCTTGCAGTGGAGCGCCCGGCTGACCTAGCTAACGGTGACTTCGCGAGCAGCCTGGCGCTTAAGCTGGCGGGGCGTCTCAAACGCCCACCACGCCAGATCGCCGAGCAGATCGCGGATCATGTCAGGCGCTTGATTGTTGAGCAACGTGGCGACGAGGGTGATACTTTCTTGGATCCCTTCCAAAGAGTCGAGGTGGCAGGCCCGGGCTTCATCAATTTTTACCTCAGCCGCGCTGCCCTGCAGTCGACTGTGATCGACATCTTGGTCGCCGGCGAACATTATGGTAGCGATTTTTTCGCGGAAGACGCTGAAGCGGTCAATCTCGAGTACGTCAGCGCCAATCCGACCGGCCCGATGCACCTTGGTCACGCCCGCTGGGCGGCTCTGGGTAATGCGATCGCCAATATCCTGGAGTTTGGCGGTCTCGCCGTCACCCGCGAATTTTATATCAACGATGCCGGGCACCAGATGGAGGTGTTCGGCAAGTCAATTGACTACCGTTTGCGTGAATTGTCTGGAGCTGAGGTCGGGCCAGCGCCGGAGGAGTTCTATGGCGGCCAGTATGTGGTCGAGATCGCCGAGCAGCTCCTTGATGAAGATGGCTCAAGCTTGCTCGATGCGGATGCTGCTGAACGCATCCTGCGCTGCCGCGAATACGGCTACCAGTTGATGCTCGGACAAACCCAACGTTTCTTGAGTGGGCTGGGTATTGATTTCGATGTCTGGTTCAGCGAGCGCAGCCTTTATCAGCCTGACTCGAAAGGGGATTCTGCGGTCAGCAGGATGTTGAACGGCCTTGCTGAGCGGGGTTTGCTCGAACGACGGGATGGCGCGCTTTGGTTCAAGAGCAGCGAGCTCGGCGATGACAAGGATAGGGTATTGGTGAAAAGCGACCAGAGCCTGACCTATTTCGCACCGGATATCGCTTACCACCTGGACAAGTTTGAACGTTTAGAGGATCCAGAGGGGATCTTGATTGACATTTGGGGTGCCGACCATCATGGATACGTGGCCCGGATGCGTGCCGCCTTGGCTGCTTTCGGCCTGCCCGACGGTACCCCCGAGGTCTTATTGGGGCAGCTTGTCAACCTCTTCCGCGCTGGCGAGCCGGTACGCATGTCCAAGCGCAGCGGCGATATGGTCACTTTCGCCGAGCTGGTCGATGAGGTTGGGCCTGACGCCACCATCTTCCTCCTTTTGACTAAGGAGCCCAACCAGCCCATTGACTTCGACATCGAACAGGCCAAACAACAAGACGCTTCCAATCCTGTCTATTACGTCCAATATGCCCATGCCCGGATCTGTTCTCTTTTTGCCAAGGCTGATCCCGCGGATCTGGAGATAGCCCTTGAGACCGGGCGGGAGTTGGCCGGCCTGGACGATCCCCATGAGCTTGCCTTGATGCGTAAGCTCGGCCAGTTTTCAGAGGTGGTAGAGGAAGCCGCTTTCGATTTGGCTCCGCACAAGCTCACTCACTATGCCTATGAGTTGGCGGCGGACTTCCACAAGTTCTACACCCAGGTCAATATCCTAGGTGCAGAACAAGACCTGCGCCGGCAGCGCTTGGCCCTCTGTGCGGCTTGCCTGCAGATCATCGAGACCTGCCTTAGACTACTTGGGGTGAGCGCCCCGGAGCAAATGTGAGGACAAGGCTTTCCTGATGAAAGTATTGACTTATGCGGTGCCCTGTTACAATTCTGCCGCCTACATGGACACCTGTATCGCTTCCTTGATCGGAGCGGCTTCAGAGGATATCGACCAAGTCGAGATCCTGATTGTCGATGACGGCTCCACTGACGGAGGTAAGACCGCTGCTAAAGCCGATCTCTGGCAGCAGCGTTTCCCCGGTGTGGTGCGGGCCCTCCATCAGTCCAACAAAGGCCACGGTGGGGCTATCAATACCGCTATCAGAGCGGCGGCCGGTTGTTATTTCAAATGCGTAGACTCTGATGACTGGGTCGACGTTCAGGCCGCCCAGGAGGTGATGGGCGTGCTTTCTGCGCATCTTGATCCGACTGCTTTCGGCAATCATGGTGGTCAAATTGATATGTTGATTAGTAACTATGTATATAATCACTCGGCGACCAAGACCGAGAAGGTGATCAACTTCCGCAGCGTCTTTCCCCGCGACCGGGTCTTCACTTGGGCGGACAGCGGGCACTTCCATCTCTCCCAGAACATCTTGATGCATGCGGTCACCTATCGTACGGCATTGCTTAGGGAGTGCGGTCTGAGCTTGCCGGAGCATAGTTTCTATGTTGACAACATCTTCGTTTATGTGCCGCTGCCCTATGTCAAACGCCTCTACTATGTCAACGCCAATTTCTATCAGTATTTCATCGGCCGCGAAGGGCAGAGTGTCTCTGAGGAGGTGGTGCTCGCCCATGTTCCCCAGCAGATGCTGATCACTAAAACGATGATTGATGCCTATCGTCTGCCGGACGAGGTCTCCGAGCCCAAACTGCTCCACTATATGCTCAATCATCTGACTTTGATGATGAGCTGCTGTGTGATCTTCTCTCTGTTAGCGAAAAAACAGGACCGTTCGGTGATGGCTAACCTGCCCGAGATCTGGGCCTATTTGAAGACCCATAACCCTGGGGTCTATTGGCGTATGCGCTTGGATATCCGCAGTATCGGCTGCAGCTTGCCAACGCCTTTAGGACACGCTCTGGCAATCCTGGTCTATCGGGTGGCGAAGCGGCTATACAAGTTTAATTAAGCAAAAATTTAGGAATTATTAAGAGCAAAATAAGGCCTGCCCTTTATCCTGAGGAAAAGTAAGAAAGGATGAAAGATGGCAGAGACCAAGAAAACCCTTAGGCAGGCTGGCCACAATGATAAGCCTACCTCCAAAAACCGCGAGAAGGGCAGGCAGGGTGAGGATATCGCGCTGCGCTACCTTAAAGAAGACGGCGCGCAGATCGTCGAGCGCAATTACCGTTGCAGCAGTGGCGAAGCCGATCTGATCTTCAGAGAAGACCAAACCCTTGTTTTTGCAGAAGTCAAAACTAGGTCAGGCATAGAATATGGGTTGCCCGAAGATTCCGTCACCCGGGCTAAACGTAAACGCTACGAACAAATCGCCCTCAATTACTTGGCCGGCCATGCGTGTCCATCTTGCCGGGTGCGTTTTGACGTCATCGCCATTACCATGATCTCCCCTAACCAGGTTTTGTTACGCCACCACCGCGACGCCTTTGCAGCGGGGGAGTGAGGGGGCTCTCAAGATGGAAACATGGCTGGAGGATTATCCGCATCTAGAGTTATTGCCGAGCGACCAGCTCTTCCCGACTGGGCTCTTTCCGCTTAAGCAGCCGCCGAAGCAGCTCTATTTGATTGGTGAGCAGGCTGCCCTGCAAGCGCCCGCCCTAGCGGTGATCGGCGCGCGCGAGGCGACGCCATATGGTCTCCAGGCTGCCGAACGCTGTGCAGAGCTAGCGGTCAAACGTGGTTTTGCGATCGTCTCGGGTGGTGCGCGCGGCTGTGACCAGGCGGGTTATAAAGGGGCCCTGAAGTCCGGTGGTACCTGTATCGTGGTCTTAGCAGGCGGTGCTGACTGCATCTATCCGCGGAGGGCCGCCTCCCTCTTCAAGACCATCCTCGAGGCTGGCGGGTTGCTTCTCTCCGAACAGCCCTGGGGTTTCTCGCCGCCGCCTTGGGCCTTCCGCTTGCGCA
>JAISGO010000053.1 GCA_031263025.1 Coriobacteriales bacterium | reverse complement strand
ACCGTAGGGTGGTCGACCATATCGCCGATATCAACCTGGCTTATACCGAGAACGCACGGCGCTATTTGATCAGTGAAGGCTTCAACCGTGATAACGTGTATGTGACAGGCTCGCCGATGACCGAGGTATTGGCGGCCAATGCTGCGGCTATCGCTGGTTCTGACGTGCTGGCGCGCATGGGGCTCGAGGCGGGCGGTTACTTTGTGGTGAGCATGCACCGTGAGGAGAATGTCGACAACCCAGAGCGGCTGGCTGGCTTGGTGGCGGCCTTGAACGCGGTGGCGGCTCAGTACGGCAAGCCCTTAGTGTTCTCCTGCCATCCGCGTACGCGTGGGCGCCTCTCAGCCAGCGGGCTTGAACTTGACGCGTTGGTGCGCGAGGTGGAGCCGCTTGACTTCTTTGACTACAACAAGCTGCAACAAGATGCTTACTGCGTTTTGAGCGATAGCGGTACGGTGCCTGAGGAGGGGGCGATTTTGGGCTTTCCCGCAGTGTCAATGCGTGATAGTACCGAGCGGCCGGAGGCTTTGGACGGTGGCGGTGTGGTGCTGGGCGGCGTGGACGTTGATGGTATCTTGGGAGCCATTGAGCTTGCCGTTAAGCTGGGCGTGCGCACCCATGGAGTTGCATTGCCTGAATCGCCGGAGCCCTACGATGCCTGCGCGGTGCGGGACTATCGCGATACCAACGTCGCTGAGAAGGTCGTGAAGATCATCGCCAGCTATACCCGGATAGTGGCGGGGCGGGTGTGGGGGCGGGGGTAGTTTGAACATTGACATAAACAATCAAAAACAATATGCCGATATCTGGCCGGCGCCGGGGGTTTTGACAGTGCCGTGAGTGGTAATTAAGCTAGCAGAAACAGGGATATAATATCCCTGTTTCTGCTATAATATTACTCATGAAATTTCATGAGTTCATATCTACGCACCATGTCTTCACGACAGCGGATGTTAAAGAGGCAACGCCTTCTGTATCTTCGACGGAATCATTGCTGAAAAGAGCAGTGGCGGCAGAGGATATTGTTCGAGCGCGCCGTCGAGGAAGTGGCACGTGGCCAAGGTTATGACGTGCCGCCATCAAACGGAGGCCATGCGGGCCGCACGTTTACGTTACGTTATCGTGGCGATTGGGGACCTGATCACGTGAAGATTGATTGCATTTACATGAATCGATCCCCGATTCTGCCATTAACCATGCAGGAAACCATTTTACGGCCAGGATTACAAGTCTGCACATTCTCTAATGAGGAGCTAGCGGCAGGCAAAGTCAAGGCGCTCTTTGATCGGGTGAAGATTCGGGATTTATATGATATCGCCAACCTTAGCAGATACTTTGGAGAGCGCGCTCGTAATGGAGATGACCTTAGAATCAGCCATCAACTAATTCTTTACTATGCGTCCTTATCGGCATGCTTTCCGAATGATTTTTTAAATCGACCTTTGCGTTTTGCGGATAAGCAGCGTGAACTGAAAGAACAGCTATTTCCGATGCTTCGGGGCGCAGGTGAAACGCCCGAGCTCCAAGATCTGTTGAATGTTGCAGACGAGTTTATTGCGGCGTTTGTTTTGCCCCAGACTCCGGATGAAGAAGAATATCTTCAGCGTTTTGCGCAAGCTGACTACCAGCCCGGATTGCTATTTAAGGATGCCGCAATGGTGAAAGCAGCGGAAGTAAATCCTGAAGCGCTTTGGAAATTGCAAAATCTAAAACGGATGATTCAGAATGTATCAAAGTAATGAATGGAGCAGATAGTAAAAAAATGGTCGGGATGACTGGATTTGAACCAGCGACCCCTGCGTCCCGAACGCAGTGCTCTACCAAACTGAGCCACATCCCGACCTCGGGCCTGGGCAGGCTTGCCCAAACGCATTAAATGATACCATATCAGCATGGACTTACCTCTTAGATTGGCACGTGACTGCCTGGTGCTCGACGGCTGCATGGAGTCGCTACTGACAGCCGAGGGCGTGGATCCAGGAGTCAACCACAGCGAGCTTAACCTACTCGACCCGGAACTCGTCAGCCATGTCCACCAGCGCTTTGCCAGCGCTGGTGCGGACTGTCTTACCACCAATACCCTCGACGCTTCGCCCCTGCGTCTAGTCCGGGCCGGCATCGTCGAGCAGATGATTGCCATTAACCAAGCTGGCTTGGACTTGGCACGAGCCCTCAGGCCTCAACATATCCTGGCGGCGATTGCCCCTCAGCGCGCCTATGCCCTAGGTGATGCCGCAGAGGCCGCAAAGCAAGTCGAATGCTCGCTTAGAGCCCAGGCAGAGGTGCTGGTCGAGGGCGCCCCCGACGCCCTGCTCCTCGACGGCTTCGGCGAGCTTGGCGAGCTCAAATTGGCGCTGCAAGTCTTGGCCGGTTTTCGCGAAACACCCTTAGTGGTGTCCTTTAGCTTGGCCGGAGTCCAGAGCTTGGTCGATGGCTCCAGCCTGAACGATGCGGTCGCACTTTGCCAAGGGGCTGGGGTCTGTGCGCTCGGTATCGCCGACGCGCCCGACCTAGAGAGTGCCCTGGCTTCACTCCAAGCCTTGACCAAGCTGACTGCGCTGCCGATATACCTGGAAGCACCGGCGCTCTTGGCTGATGCCATCGGTGTAGAGCCCCAGCCTGCGACGGCTCAGCAAAGTGGTACCTGGGCCGAGGTCTTCCGCCAGCACGGGGCCAGCATGATCGGTTTCGGGCGCGCAGCAACATCGCTACATTGTGCCGCCGCCTATGCCAGCGTGGGCGGCACGGACCGGGTCTTGGTCGGCCTGGCCAAGGAAGCCTGTCTGAATGTCTAATATACAAGAATTTGCATATTAGACTATACTTAAGCTATGAAAACGTATAAAACAGCGATAATCGGCGCGACCGGCTATACTGGGGTAGAGCTGGTGCGCCTGCTTAGCGCCCATCCCGCTTTTCAGATCTGCGCACTCTCCTCCGATCGGGGGGCCGGGCAGGCGCTCGCCTCGAGCTATCCAGCTTTGCGAGGATTCGACCTGCCCTCGCTTTGCAGCTCGCAAGAGGTCATTGAAGGCCCGGCCGGCTCTTTCGATCTGGCTTTCTTGGCGGTTCCTCATACTCAGGCGATGTCCCTGGTCAAGGCGCTTGACCAAAAGGTCGCCTGCATTGTCGACTTGAGCGCTGATTTCCGTTTGCAAGACAGCGCAGTATATGCCCAGTGGTACGGGGTCGCCCATAGCGCCCCCGAGCTCCTCTCGGGGGCCGTCTATGGTCTGCCGGAGCTCAATCGCGCACAGCTCAAGGGAGCCCACCTGATCGCTAATCCCGGCTGTTATCCCACCGCCAGTGCTCTTGCCTTGCTACCGGCCCTGCAGGGCGGCGTGGTCGACGGCCAAGTGCCAGTAGTTATCAACGCTATCTCGGGTATCTCCGGCGCCGGTAAGGCGCCAAGTGCGAAAAACCTTTACGGCAGCGCCGACCAGAACCTCTACGCCTATGCCCCACTGGTGCACCGCCACACTCCAGAGATCGCCCAGACTTACGCCCAAGCGGCCGGGCAGGAGTTGCCTGATCTGGTCTTTACCGCCCATCTGGCCCCCCTGATGCGGGGCATGGTGGCGACAGTGACCTGTAAGACCCATGCCGGCACCGAACTCGACCAACTCATGGAACTCTATTTCCGATATTACGACTCCACGCCTCTGACCACTTTCCTCGGCCAGGTCATGCCCCAAAGCAAGGACCTGCGCGGCACCGCTGCCGCCCAGGTCGGTATCGCTTTCGACCAGAAACGCCAGCTATTGGTGGCGAGCTGTGCCCTTGACAACCTTGGCAAAGGTGCTTCTGGCCAAGCTGTGCAAAACGCCAACCTCGCCATGGGCCTACCTGAGACGATGGGGCTGGGGCAGCTGGTCGCTGCGATCTAGAAGATGGGAGCGATGATGGGGATAGAGAAAATCACCGGCGGCCTTGAGCATATCGCCGGTTTGTCCTGTGCTGGGGTGCATGGGGGATTCCGTAAAAACCCTGAACGCCTTGATTTCGCCCTGATCTATCTTGACCAGGGCGCGAAGGCCAGCGCCACTTTCACGCGCAATGTCTTTTGCGCGGCTCCGGTACAGCTGAGCCGTGCTCATTTGCTGCAAAGCCAAGGCCGGGTGCGTGCCATCGCCATAAATTCCGGCAATGCCAACGCCGCCACCGGTGCGACTGGCCTGGCCGTCGCTGAGCATTCGGCAGCGATAGCCGCCCAAGTCCTGGACTGTGCCGAAGAAGAAGTCCTGGTCGCTTCGACCGGGGTGATCGGGCAGCAGCTTGACGCCGCCTTGTTCGACCACAGCCTGCCTTTGGCAAAGGCCGCCTTGGCGGAAGGGAGTGCCGCTGCTGCTGCCGCCGCCGCCGAGGCCATCATGACCACCGATACCCACCCCAAATACGCCGCTTATGATTGCGGCGGCTTCAAGGTGGCGGGCATGGCCAAAGGTTCGGGTATGATCCAGCCTGACATGGCGACCATGCTCGCGGTAGTGGCGACCGATGCCGCAGTGGCGCCATCTGACCTGCAGATAGCCTTTAAATCAGCGGTGGCCGACAGTTTCAACCGCGTGACCATTGACTCCGACACCTCCACCAACGACAGTGCTTTCTGCCTTGCCACAGGCAAGGCCCGCTCAGCTAATCAAGCTGAATTGACGGCGGCCTTACTCATGCTGTGCCAAGACCTCGCCTTACAGATCGCCCGCGATGGCGAGGGCGCCACCAAGCTCATCACGGTCAAGCTCAAAGGCGCGGCCAGCGCCGCTGACGCCGACCTCGCCGCGCGCGCAGTGGCAAACTCCCCCCTAGTAAAAACCGCCGTCTACGGCCACGATGCCAACTGGGGACGGATCGCGATGGCAGTCGGCAAGAGTGGGGCGCTTTTCAAGCAGGAGGCGGTCAACATCGACATCATGGGCATCCCGGTCTGTCGCCGGGGCTTGGCCGTCGATTTTGACGAAGAGCAGGCACTGGGCCTTTTTGAGCACAACGACGAGATCGTCCTCGACATCGACCTCGGTGCCGGAGACCAGTCTGCTACAATCTGGAGTTGTGATCTCAGCCATGACTATATCAAGATAAATGCCGATTACCGCACCTGATAGGAAAAGGCGCCGGTCAGCTCCTCGCCGTCCGACGCATGCCGCTAGCTCTGTACCCATGGACGTATCCAAGCTGCACCGCAGCCGCAAGCCTCTATTCATCCTGGGCGCGGCGGTCGTGTTGGTGGTGCTCGCTTTAGGCCTGCTCTATTGGCGCTTATTCGCTAGTGCTGCGCCGGCCCCGGTACCGGCGCCGGTGGCAAGCCAGCCGGCGGCAGCACCGGCGGCAAGCACCACTACGAGTGCCAGTAGCGCCACGATCAGCTTCGTCGGCGACCTGACCTTGAGTAGCCCCGAACCGAGCACGGCTTTCGATAGTTATTATGAGGCGGACGGGCCATCTTACTATTTGTCGAAAGTGGCCAGTGTCTTTGCGGACAGCGACTACACTGTGGGCAATCTCGAGGGCCCGATCACCACCTCGACCGACCAATCCAGCAAAGGTACACCACCCCAGTATTGGTTCAAGGCCCCGCTCAGTTACACCAAGATATTGACCGATGGTCATATCAATGCCGTCACCATTGCCAATAACCACGCCTATGACTGGGGGCAGAGCGGCATCGACCAATGCAAGCAGACCTTGTCCAAGGCTGGAATCAAATATTTCGGCTATTCCAACTATCTGGTCTGCGAGATCAAGGGAATCAAGTTCGGCTTCTTCGGTCTGGCTTTCGACCGCAGCAAAAGCGACATCTCGAAGTGCGTGCAAGCCCTTAAGAAGCAGGGCGCCCAGGTGATAGTGGCTTTCTTCCACGATGGCACCGAGGGTTCTTACCAGGTTAATTCCAGCCAAGTGCAGGCCGCCCATAACGCCGTCAACGCCGGGGCAGCGGCGGTGGTCTTTTCGCACCCTCATCGCCTGCAAGCGGTGACCACTTACAAAGGTGCGCCGGTTGCCTATTCGCTGGGCAACTTCTGCTTCGGCGGCAACACCCACCCCTCTGACATGGACACCATGATCCTCCAGATTACCTTTACTCGCGCAGCTGACGGCTCCGTGAGCGCTCAAACTAAGACGATCCCTTGCTCGATCTCGAGTTCGGCGACGACTAATGACTACCAACCAGTGGTCTTGTCTGGTCAGGCCAAGGCGCGAGTGGCCGCAAAAATCAAACAGCTCAGCCCTAGGCCCTAAGTCGCCCATGAGTGCCTATCAATCCAAACACGCCCGCTCCTTGGTGGCGGCTAAGCGCCAGGGCGGAAAAACATATACAGAGCAGTCTCATCCTCTCGATCAGAAAGCTGTGCCGCACAGACGGCGGACTTCGGCGAAGAGGGGTCATCGCCGGGGCATCGCGACCCTGCTGGTTTGTCTCGTCCTGCTCATCGCAGTAGCCGGCGGGCTGCTCTGGTACGGGCACGGCCAGGTTGCTAAGAGCGTGCCGAGTATCCCGAGTGCCGCGCAGTCGGCGCCAGTCACTACCATCTTGCCAGCGGCTGTGCCTGCAGCGGTTACCGCCGACCAGGTTCCCTATGCTCGCTATTATTACTACGACGCCAGCCGGGCCAAACGCTATGTCGCCTACGCTGCCAAGCACCCGAAGCTCGACCCATCGGCAGTGGTCTGGCAGGTTGACGTCGACCTCGATTATGACGTTTTCACCCATGTCGAGTCGGTGCGCGATCCGGATAGTGATACCCCCTTGATCAACAAACACTTCAAATTGGCCAAGGATTTCGTGCCCAAACATCTGGTCAGCCTGGATTCTGCCCAGGTTCGTAGTAACGTGGCGGCAGCTTTCGAACAGTTGGCGGCGGCGGCGAGCGGCAAGGGCTTGAGCCTTACCGCTACTTCTGGTTATCGTTCCTACGCTTACCAAGAGGGCGTCTTTGACAACAATGCCGCTAAATACGGCAAGGCCAACGCTTATGTAGCGGTGGCGGTGCCGGGCTTCAGTGAGCACCAGAGCGGGCTAGCCATTGACGTCAACGGACTTTTGCGCGGCGAGGACTCAGAGACCAGCGGGGTCGGCGGCTGGCTCCATCAAAACGCCTGGAAATACGGCTTCATCGTGCGTTATACCAAGGCCAACCGCGCTCTTACCCAATATACCTACGAACCTTGGCATATCCGCTATGTCGGTAAGGCCGCAGCTAAGACCATGCATGATCAGAAGATCTCGACTTTCGAGGAATACTGGGTCAAGTATGTCGAATACCAAGCGCCAGCCTAGGGCTTCCTACTGGTCAAAGGTGCTTTCGGGGATACCTTATAAGGTGTCCCCCTTAAACTACTCTATTGGATGCCCCTTGAACCAGCATAAATATGCATATTTTTAGACGATAATCGCATTATTTTGTATATATGCTAAAATCTAAAGCATGACTGAAAAACAGAGCGAGAATATCCGCCTAATTCAGGCCCAGGCCCAGCAGAAAGCGCAGCTCTTAATCGAGATGCTGCCTTGGATCAAGCTCGCTTACGGCAAGACCATCGTGATCAAATACGGCGGCGCGGCGATGACTGACCCGGCCCTGCGCCGGGCGGTGATGCAGGACATCATCCTACTCAAGCTGGTGGGCTTGAACCCCATAATCGTACACGGCGGCGGCAAGGACATCAACCGTCTCTGTGAGGCCTTGGGGTTGCCGGTGGAGTTTGAAAACGGTTTCCGGGTGACTCCGCCTGAGGTGATGGAAGTCGTTAAGATGACCTTGATTGGCAAGGTCAACCAAGAGCTGGTCTCTGAGCTCAACCAACACGGCCAGATCGCGGTCGGCCTAAACGGCGCCGATGGTCAGACCGTACAGGCTGAGCAGTTCGACCCGGCAATGGGCGCGGTCGGCCGGGTGACGGCGATCGACACCACGCTTTTGGTAGATCTGATCGAGCATGATTACATCCCCGTGATCGCTTCGGTCGCGACTGGCGCCAAGGGTGAGGCCTACAATGTCAATGCCGATGTGGTCGCTGGCGAAGTGGCCACTGCGATCGGCGCCCACAAGGCAGTCTTTTTGACCGACGTGGACGGCCTCTACCGTGATTTTAATGACAAATCGAGCTTGATCGACCGGATCACGGTGAGCGAGCTTGAGGCTTTGCTAGCAGCTGGCAATATCGCTACTGGTATGATCCCTAAGATAGAGTCCTGCATCAAGGTGGTCAAGGCCGGTGTGGGCCGCGCCCACATCCTCAACGGCACTTTGGAGCATTCGATGTTACTTGAGCTCTTCACCGACCTCGGTGTCGGTACCATGGTGATGCCCGACGACGGTGGGGCGGCCGAGGCCCGTTTCGACAACTATCCGATCGACGGATTCGCGGAGAAACTACAGTGAGCTTACAAGAGGCCAGGCGGCTTGACCAACGCTACCTGATGCAGACCTACAAGCGCGCTCCGGTCGACCTGGTACGTGGCGAGGGGATGACGCTTTATGACGCAGAGGGCAAGGCCTACCTCGACTTTTTGGCCGGGATCGGCTGTGTCAGCGTCGGCTACAGCAACCCCGCCGTGGTGACCGCGATCCAAGATCAGGCTGCCCGGCTCGGCCACACCTCCAATCTCTTCCATAACGAGCTGCGCGGCGAGGTGGCCGAGTGTTTGAACCGGATGCTGAATACCCTGCCAGCTGAGGATGCGGTCTTGGGCTGGGACGATAGAGAGGCAGATCTGAGCGGTAGGGTCAAGACCCAAGACGCTGGCGCCCACTGGCGCAGCTTCTTCGCCAATAGCGGCGCTGAGGCCAACGAGTGTGCGATCAAACTGGCCCGCAAGTACGGTAAGGAGCAGTTGGGCGGCGCTCATCTAGTGGTTAGCCTAAAACGCTCTTTCCATGGCCGCACCCTTGCCACCTTGGCTGCTACCGGACAGCCGGCCCTGCAGGCTGACTTCCTTGACGAGCAGGAGAGGGATGCCGCTTTTCTGAGCGTTCCATTCGGCGACCTAGAGGCACTCGAGCAGCTCGTCTGCGACCGGGCCCGGGGCAATGTCTGCGCCGTGATGCTCGAATGCATCCAAGGTGAGGGTGGGGTCTGGCCCAGTAGTGTTGCCTACCTCCAAGGCCTGCGCGAATTCTGCGACGTCCAGGGGATCTTGCTGATTATAGATGAGGTCCAGACCGGCTTCTATCGCAGCGGCAGCTACCCCATGAGCTATGCCCACGCGGGCATCCTGCCCGACGTGGTGACCATGGCGAAAGGCATCGCCAATGGATTCCCCTGTGCGGCCTGCGCCGCCCGCGACCGTTTCGGTGAGGTGCTACAAGGGGGCGACCACGGTTCGACCTTTGGCGGTAACCTCCTAGCCATGAGCGCGGCCCGGGCTACCCTTGGCCAGATGCAGGAGCTTGGCTTGGCGCTTAAAGTCAGCCCGGTCGGTGTCTATCTGCAAAGCGGGCTTGCCCAGCTTGCCCATGTCAGCGCGGTGCGCGGCTCGGGCTTGATGGTCGGCGCCCAGCTCGATTGCGAAGTTGCCCCTGCGGTGGTCTCCCGGATGCTCGAGGCCGGTTTTATCCTTAACGCCACCTCGGCGGAGGTGCTGCGCTTCCTGCCACCCTTGATCTGCACTCGCGAGAATTGCGATGCGATGCTCGCTCAACTACAAACAGTATTGGAGAAGCTATGATCGACGACTCACATAACCCTTTGGTCGGGCGTGACCTCTTGCGCCTGCTCGACCTCACTCCTGATGAGTTCGGGCTTATCTTGGAGCGCGCCTTGGCTGATAAGGCAGCTTGGCGCTGCGGCCAGCATGACCAGTCCCAACAAGGTAAGGCAGTGGCGGTGATTATGGAGAAGCCCTCCCTGCGTACCCGGGTCTCCTTTGAGGTGGGCGCCGAGCGCCTGGGGGCCCACGCTGTGGTGTTAGCCGACGACCACTCCGCTTTCAGCCGTGGCGAGACCATCAAGGACACGGTCAAGGTGCTGGAGCGTTTCGTCGACTGTATCGTTTTGCGCACTTTCGCCCAGGCCAAAGTCGAAGAAGTGGCAAAATGGGCACAGATTCCGGTAATCAACGCCCTGACCGACGACTTCCACCCCTGCCAAGGACTGACTGACTTCATGTGCATCTATGAGCACAAGGCCGTCGCTGGGGAGCCGGTCTTGTCGGCCCTCGCCAAACTCAAGATCGCTTATTTGGGTGATGGCAATAACATGGCCCATACCTATCTCGAAGCGGCTGCCCTAGCCGGCGCCAGCTGTGCGGTCGCTACTCCGGAAGATTTTGGCCCTGACCCTAAGATCGTTGCTGAGTGTCAAGCCCTGGCCGCCCGGACCGGTGCGACTTTAAGCGTCGGCTGCGACCCCGCATACGCCTTAAGCGGAGCTGATGTGGTTTTGACCGACACCTGGACCTCGATGGGCCAGGAGGGAGAGCATGACCAACGGATCGCCCCTTTCGCAGGCTTCCAGATCGACGCCGCGAAGATGGCTTTGGCTTCATCGGATGCAATCTTCATGCATTGCCTGCCAGCCCATCGCGGCGAGGAGGTCGTGGGGCAGGTGATCGACGGCGACCAGTCGGTGATCTATGACGAAGCCGAGGATCGCCTGCATTCCGAGAAGACTTTGATGAACCTCTTGATGGGCTGACCATGCCAGCAAATCAGGAAAGATTAGCACTGCTGCGTGAGGTGGTCAGATCTGAGCACCCGCGCAGCCAAAGTGCCTTGCGCGCTGCCTTGGCCGCCCATGGGGTAGCCGTCACCCAAGCTACCGTCTCACGTGACATCAAGGATTGCCACCTGGAAAAGGACGGCCAAGGCGCCTATGCTTTGCCCGAGGATATACACTTGGCGCGTTTGTTGGCGGAGCTTGCCGACGAAGTGACGATTGCCCAGAACCTGCTCTTGCTGCGCTGCAAACCTGGCAGCGCCTCGGCGGTGGCAGCGGCCCTTGACGCTGCCGCCCTGCCAGAGCTCGCTGGTACCATCGCCGGTGATGACACCGTCTTGATGGTAGCTACTGATAGTGATAAGGCCGTCCGTTTGGCGGCAAGGATAGAGAGGATTAAGTAAATGGCAAGAGAGAAAGTCGTACTGGCCTATTCGGGTGGTTTGGATACTTCCTGCTGCGTGAAATGGCTGCAGGATGAGCTGGATTTGGACGTGATTTGCATGGCCGGTGACGTCGGGCAAGAACGGGCCGACCTCGAGACGGTCAAGCAGAAGGCGCTTGACCTGGGGGCAATCAAGTCTTATGTGGTCGATATGCGCAAGGAGTTCTGCGAGGAATACCTGGACAAGTGCATCTATGCGAATGGTCTTTACCAAGACCAGTACCCCCTGGTGAGTGCGCTTTCGCGTCCGGTAATCGTGAAACACTTGGTGCGGATTGCGCGTGAGCATGAAGCCAAATACATCGCCCACGGCTGCACTGGTAAGGGTAACGACCAAGCCCGTTTTGAGATCGGGGTACGGGCGCTTGCGCCGGATATCGAGATCTTGGCCCCGGTACGGGAGTGGGAGCTGACCACCCGCGAGTCTGAGATGGAGTGGGCAGCTGCCCATGGCGTGCCGGTACCGGTGACTAAGGCCTCGCCCTATTCGATCGACGATAACTTATGGGGCCGGGCGATTGAGGCGGGGGTCTTAGAGGATCCCTGGAACGAGCCGCCGGAGGACATCTATACCATGACCGTGGCGCCAGAAGCTGCGCCGGAGGTGCCGGAGTACCTTGAGATCGAGTTCTACCAAGGTCTGCCCACCCAGATCGACGGTAAGTCCGGTGACCTGCAGGAGATCATCGAGAAGATGAATCTGATCGCCGGGCGCAACGGCTACGGTCGCATCGATATGGTTGAAGACCGTCTGGTCGGCGTCAAGTCACACGAGATCTACGAATGCCCCGGCGCCCTTGCCATCATCCGCGCCCACCAGGCCCTAGAGGAGCTCTGTCTCGAGCGTGACCTCCTGCGCTACAAGCACAACCTTGAGCAGAACTGGGCTCAGTATATCTACGACGCCAAATGGTATGCGCCTCTAAAACACGCCCTTGACGCTTTCATGCGCACGCCACAACGCTTCGTGACTGGTACGGTCAGGATGAAGTTCTATAAGGGCACGCTCACGGTGGTCGGCCGTAAGTCGAACTACTCCCTCTATGACGAGGGCCTGGCCACCTATGGCGAGGGTGATTCTTTCGAGCGCGCCGACGCCGCTGGCTTCATCAAGCTCTCCGGTCTTCCCACCAAGGTCTGGGCCCAGAAGCAAGTGACCCGGGAACACACCATCTAGATCGCTTAACGCGTTAAAGGGGGGCACCTAATAAGGTGGCCCCTTCCCTTTGCTTATTTTTGGGAAATCGACGGCCTTTGGGTCGTATCCTCCGAGAACAAGTGCAGCCGTCCTATGGCTGCTGCTAAGGGCAGGCCCAGTGCATAGAGCACGACCGCCTCGCCGATGCCGGTGGCGACGGCGCCGAAGAGATACATCAGGGCATAGGAGCCGCTCAGGTCGATGTTGGTGAAGGGGATCGTGTAGTAGCCGAGCCCAGCCAAGATCAGGGGCAGATAGGCTGATACGATCAAGGCGTTGGCTAGCACTGGGCCGAGCAGGGCAACGGCGCGGTGGCGGCGTAGCTTCCACATCCAGATGCTGCCCAAAAGCGTTGCCAGGGAGCCGAAGACCACGTCCATCCAACCGCTGACCAAGATGCCATTGATGATTGAGTTGAGCAGGTTGGCCAAGACACAACCAATGGTGAGGCCAGGAATCGCCTCCGGGCAGAAGAGCCCCAGCACACAGAGCGCCTCCGAGACCCGAAACTGCACTGGCCCCCAGGCCAGCCCCCCTAAAAACAATAAAGCCAGCAGTGTGACCGCTGCGTACAGGGCAGCAATCAGCGCACTGCGGGTCAACTTAGCAGTTGACATAAGACCTTACCTTTCTGCACCATCGGTCTGAGCGGCCGACCCCTGCAACGATTTACGGGATGGCGCAGGGCAGGGAGATGCGCCATCTGATGATTGTAACAGGTATAATCAAGGTGGAAGAAGGAGACAACGTGTCAGCAGCAGAGAGAATCATCATCGCCCTCGACTTGGACGAGGGGCGGGCCCTAGAGCTTGCCCAGGCCCTCCAAGGCCAGGCCCTCTGGATGAAAGTCGGTATGACCTTGTATTATGCGGCAGGGCCCCAGATCGTCGCCAAGCTGCGCGCGCTGGGCTTCAAAGTCTTCCTCGACCTCAAACTCTTCGATATCCCCCACCAAATCGAGGGCGCCGCCCGCGCGGCGGCAGCTAGCGGTGCCGATTTTGTCTCAGTGCATGCCAGTGGCGGAGCTGAGATGTTGCGCGCCGCTGCCGCTGGACTGGGCGAGAAGGCCCTTGGCCTCGGTATCACCGTCCTGACTTCCTTCAACCAGGTCACTTTGGCCGAAGTCGGGGTGGAGCGCCCCCTCGTCGAACAAGTCCAAGCCCTGGCCGCTTTGGCGCTTGATAACGGTATGCGAGGGGTGGTGACCTCGCCTAAGGAGGCCACCTTGCTGCGCCGCCAACTCGGCCCTGATGCCTTGATCGTGACTCCGGGCGTGCGTCCGGCTGGGGCCCAGAAAGGCGACCAGAAACGGGTGGCCACACCTGCTGAGGCTTTCGCTGCTGGAGCCAGTCATATAGTGGTGGGCCGGCCGATCACGGCGGCAGGCGATCCGCTTCAAGCCTTCTCTGAGATCTGCGCCTCGCTATGAGCCAGGCGCACCTCTGCGCATATCCATCTTGCATTGCATCCTGTATGGCTACCAAACAGAAAGGTTGAGATGAACGATCAAGAAATCACCCAGATCCTGCAAGACACCGGTGCCATCCGGCACGGTCATTTCAAGTTGACCAGCGGCCGCCACTCCGATACCTACATCCAGTGCGCGCGCATCTTAGAACACCCCCGTCTGACCACGATGCTGGCCAGTGAGGCAATCCGGCGTTTGCCTGACGATCTGCGCGAGCAGATCGACTTGGTGGCGAGCCCAGCTGTGGGCGGGATCCTTTGGGGCTTTGCTGTGGCTGAAGCGCTCAACACCCCGATGATCTTCTCCGAGCGCAAGGAAGGCAAGATGGTCTTCCGACGTTCTTTTGAAGTGCCCGACAATGCCAGGGTATTGGTGGCCGAGGACGTGGTGACCACCGGCGGGTCGGTCAAAGAGGTAATCGACCTCGTACATGGCGCTGGCGGCGTGGTTACCTGCGTTTGTTCTCTGATCGACCGCGGCGCCGATCCGGATTTCGGTGCTGACTTCTTCCCCTTGCTGCGCCTGCGGACCCCTTCTTGGCCCGCTGATGAGTGCAAGCTTTGCCAGGAGGGAATCGAGATTGACAGCCCCGGTAGCCGCTGCCTCTAGCTCGCAGCACAAGCAGCTCCTGCTGGTGCTGCCCGACAGCAACCTAGTCGAGGACTTCCGTCACGCTTTCCTGGGCCTCGACCTCTCGGCCCGCCTGATCGGCGAGGCGGATTTCTTGGCTGATCAACGCAGGCTTTCAGCTGCGGTTGACCTCTTGGTGGTGGAGATCAGCCCTGCTAACCGTGATGCGTTCAGACCGCTGCTGATGTTCGAGCGGCCAGCTCTGCTCTTGGTCGCCGAGCCCAAATTGGTCGCCCATCTGCAAATCAATCCCACCCTCGACTACGACTTCGCCCGCCTGCCCCTCGACGTCGCCGAATGTCGTTTGCGTTTGGCTAAGCTGCTCTGGCCAGCGCGTTTGGAGCTGTGCGCGCCTCTGCGTAGCGCCGGCCTTGAGATTGACCAGAACAACTACCAAGCCAGCTTGGCTGGTAAAGACCTCGGACTGACCCTACTAGAATGGCGGCTTTTGCGTTTCCTCGTGGCCGGGGCCGGACGCGCTTATAGTCGGGAGCAGCTGCTCAGCCAGGTGTGGCAATTGGATTATTTTGGTGATCTACGCACCGTCGACGTGCATGTGCGCCGTCTGCGTCAAAAACTGGGTAAGGCTGCCGGCCATCTGAAAACGGTACGCGGGGTGGGCTACCTTTGGCAGGAATGAATTCAGACTTGACAGATTGTAGCGGAGTTGCTATTATAGTCAACAGAGAATAATGACAGCTCAGCAATCTCCTTTCGTAGCATGGACGCCCGCAGCCGTAGCGGGCGTCCTGCTATAATCAAGCCATTAGACTAAGGAGAACATTTATGGCCACCATCATTGACACCTACGCACGGCAGATCCTGGATTCGCGGGGTAATCCCACAGTCGAGGTCGAAGTCAGTTTAGACGACGGCTCGACCGGGCGAGCGGCGGTGCCAAGTGGCGCTTCGACCGGGCAGTTCGAGGCCTGCGAGCTACGCGACGGTGACCCGGAGGTTTATCAGGGCAAGGGCGTGTTGGCGGCGGTGGACAACGTGAACGGGCCGATCGCGGTGGCCTTGGCCGGTCTTGAGGCCGAAGACCAACGCGAGATCGACCATACCTTGGTTGACCTCGACGGTACCCCCAATAAGACCAAGTTGGGCGCCAACGCCATCCTCGGCACCTCACTGGCCTGTGCCAAGGCCGCTGCCGCTGCTGCCGGGCTGCCCCTCTACAAATACGTCGGCGGCGCCTGCGCCTACACTCTGCCGGTGCCGATGATGAATGTCTTGAATGGTGGGGTACATGCTTCCAATAACGTCGACTTCCAGGAATTCATGATCATGCCGGTGGGAGCGGCGAGCTTTAGCGAGGCCCTGCGCTGGTGTGCGGAGATTTACCAGACCTTGAAAAAGGTCTTGAAGGAGAAGGGCCTTTCGACCACGGTCGGTGACGAAGGGGGTTTTGCCCCCGACCTCGACTCCAACGAGGCGCCACTTGCGCTTCTCGCTGAGGCAGTCAAAGCCGCAGGCTATGAGCTGGGTGAGCAGATCCGCTTTGCGATGGATCCGGCTTCGAGCGAATTCTACGACGAAGAGAGCAAGACCTACCAGCTAAAAGGGGAGGGGCGTGAGTTGAGCTCGGCTGAGATGGTCGACTATTACGTGGAGCTCGCCGACAAGTACCCGATCATCTCCCTTGAGGACGGTATGGCCGAGGAGGACTGGGAGGGTTGGCGGCTGCTCACCAAGAAACTCGGGGACAAGCTCCAGCTGGTCGGCGATGACCTCTTCGTGACCAACAAAGAACGCCTGTCCAAGGGGATTGAGCTCGGTGTCGCTAACTCTGTCCTGATCAAGCTCAACCAGATCGGCAGTCTGAGCGAGACCCTCGAGACCATCGCCATGGCCACCCGGGCCGGTTATACTTGTGTGATCAGCCATCGTAGCGGCGAGACCGAGGACACCACCATCGCCGACCTAGCGGTCGCCCTCAATAGCGGGCAGATCAAGACCGGTGCGCCCTGCCGTACCGACCGGGTCTGCAAATACAACCAACTCCTGCGTATCGAAGAGCAGCTGGGCGACCAGGCCGATTATCCGGGTATGGACGCGTTCTACAATCTGTAAGACCACAGTGACCGTATAAAGGTAGGCGGGGCTTTGGGGATAAGGCCCCGCCTGACCTAGGGAGGTAAAGCCAAGCAAAGATGAGGCATGCGCCGATGAGACAGAGTTTCCAAGCTTACCTACAAAAGAACCTAGCCCGCATGAACCGTTTGGCGGTGCGTTATTACCAACTTGACGCGGATCCCGACGTCAAGCGTTACCTCTATGCTCCGTTGGAGAAATACACCAAGAACGGCGGTAAGCGACATCGCCCTTTGATCTGCGAGCTGGGCTGTGCGGCTGTCGGCGGCGAGCCCCAAACAGTCGACTCGGCGGCGGCGGCGATCGAGCACTTCCATACGGCGGCCTTGATCCACGACGACATCGCCGATGAGTCCTTAACCCGCCATGGCAAGCCTTGCCTGCATTTGAGCTTGGGCTTGGGCCTGGCCATCAACGCTGGAGACCTCGCGCTTTCCCAGGTGACCGGCAATGTCTTGAAGGATCCAGGACTAGACGAACATACCAAGATCCGGGTTCTGAACGAACTGGTCGATATGACCACTTTGACCATTGAGGGGCAGGCCTTGGATATAGGCTGGGCCAAGGACGCGCGTTTCGACATCTCCATCGAGGATTATCTGAAGATGGCCCGGCGCAAGACCGCCTATTATTCGGCGGCTATCCCGCTTGCCATTGGCGCAATCATCGGCGGCGGCAGCAGCGATGAGGTCAAAGTCCTGCGCGAGTTCGGGATGAACTGCGGGCTGGCCTTTCAGATCCAAGACGATGTGCTCAACCTCATTGGCAAGGCCGAGAGCACCAAGAAGGATTTCCGCTCCGACATCAGCGAGGGCAAGCGCACCTTGATCGCGGTGCATGCCCTCCTAAACAGCCCCGAGCATGACGAGCTTGCCACCATCCTAGCATCGCATACCGCCAACGACACCATGCTCAACTGCGCGGTCGATCTGATGCAGAAAGCTGGTTCGATCGACTTCGCGCGTGAGTATGCGGGCGGCTTGATCAACAAGGCGAAGTCACAGCTCGCCAGTTCCTTACCCGCTAGCGAGGCCCTTGAACTGCTTTTGAGCATGGCTGATTTCTTCGTAGAGAGGTTGGGATAGATGAAGCAGAGCGAACATAGTCGAAAGCTCGGTGACACCCTGCGTAGCGCCTTGGCCGAGTTGCTCCTGCGCGAGATCGAGGATCCGCGTCTGCGCCAGGTCAGCATCGTCGCCGCCGAGGTCAGCCCAGACCGCAGGGTGGCCAAGGTCTTCGTCACCTGCGACCCCCAACACTATGAGAAAGTGCGTGCAGGGCTTACAGCTTGTAGCTCACGGCTGCGTCGTTTGGTGGGTGCCAGCTTAGGCTGGAAGTACACCCCAGAGTTGCGCTTTGAGATCGATCATAGCATCGACTACGCTTTTGCCATCGAGGAGAGGCTGCATCAAGATGACTGATTACAAGACGATATTGGCACTCTGTGACGGCGCCGCGCGAGTTGCGATCTGCGGTCATATCAACCCTGATGGAGATTGCATCGGCTCGATGCTCGCCCTGCGCGAGATCCTGCGTAAACGGGGCAAGGATCCGGTCTGTCTGCTCAACCAAGACCAGCCGGCCCCACAAAGTTATGCGTTCCTACCTGGCTATGATTTTTGTTATGCCAGCCAATATACGGCGACTCCAGATTTAATGGTGGTGGTTGATGGCGGCGTGCGCAAACGCCTGGGCCATAGCGTAGATGTGTTGGATAGGGCTGCGCAGGTGCTCGTGATCGACCATCACGACGGCGGGGTTGACCTACCTGGCACGATACTTTGCGATCCCCGGGCGGCGGCCTGTGCCCTGCTCATCTGGGAGTTGGCCGAGGCTGCTGGCCTAGCCGCTGACCAGCGCATTGCCGAGTATTGTTATCTTGGTTTGATGACCGATACCGGTCGCTTTGCCTACCAGAACACCGATGTCCGCGCGCTTGCGGCGGCGGCTGCCATGGTCAAAGCCGGTGCGTCGCCTGACCGCTTGGCGGCGGCGGTCTATTCCAATACCCCTTTAAGTTATCTTGAACTTGAGGGACGGGTGGTAAAACGCCTGGTCTTACCAGCGGCCGCCGGCGGAAAGGTCGCCTATTCCTATGTCCGGGACGCCGATCTGGCCGAGCTCGGCCTTAGCCAAGACCAGACCGAGGATCTCCCCCAGCTTTTGCGCAGCATCGCCGGAGTGGAGGTATCGGTGCTCTTTCGTGAGCAGGCCGATGGACATATCCGGGGTAACCTGCGCTCACAGGATGGTTTTGACGTGGGCGCTTTCGCCAAGGGCTTCGGTGGCGGTGGCCATCCAGGGGCGGCTGGGATTTCTTCCAAACAACCATTGGCTCTGACTATGCAGACAGTCAGTGCAGCCTTGATCGAGGCCTATGTCCAAGCCTAAGCGGGGCGCCACCGACCTGGGCGGTTTGATCTTGGTGGACAAGCCGGTCGGGGTGACCTCTTTCGACGTCGTCCGACGGATCAAGAACGAGACCGGTGAGGGTCGGGTCGGCCATGCTGGCACCCTTGATCCATTTGCCAGTGGGCTCCTGCTCATCTGCATCGGGCCTGCCACCAAATACATCACCCGTCTCCAAGACCTGCCTAAGACCTATTTAGCCCGGATCGCCTTTGGCCAGGAAACCGATAGCGGCGATCTGACAGGCAAAGTGCTACGCAGTGCTCCTCTGCCTGCGCAGCTTCGCCAGCCGGCTTTCGCGCGTGCCCAGTTGGCCCGCCTAGTCGGTCCGTTGATGCAGGTGCCGCCCCAGTATTCGGCGGTCAAGGTAGGAGGACAGCCGGCCTATCGCGCTGCCCGGGCCGGCCATGAGGTCAGGCTCAAAGCCCGCCAGGTCGAGGTCTACCAGGCCGAGCTGGTAGAATGTGAGGCAACGAGTTGGCTGGTGCGCTTCACGGTGTCAAAGGGTACCTATATCCGGGCCTTGGCCCGTGACCTGGGGCAATCTTTGGGTAGCGCCGCCCACCTCAAGAGCCTCAGGCGTGAGCGCATTGGCGATTTCGGGGTCGAACAGGCAGGCCCTGAGATCATTTCCTATGCACCGCCACACTGTCCGGTATACAGCTTGGCGCAGCTACGCGCCCAGACGGGCCAAGCCAAGCCTGCAGCGGTCCTAGTGATGGGGGTGTTCGACGGCATGCATAGTGGGCACCGACGCCTGATCACTGCGGCTATCGCCCGCGCCCGGGATCTTGGCAAGGAAGCCTGGGCGGTCACCTTCGATAAAGACCCTGATGATATCTTCCATCCCGGTCAGCGCAAGCTCCTCAGCGACTACAAACGCTTGGAAAAGCTCTCACAATCTGGACTGGACGGCATTCTGGCCCTGCCAGTGCCAGAGGTATTGGCTTTCAGTCCCGAGCGTTTTGTGCGTGAGTGTCTTGAGCCTTGTTTTGAGGTGGTAGAGCTTGAGATAGGGGAGGGCTTTCGTTTCGGAGTCGGAGCCTGCGGTAGCGCCCAGACCTTGACCGAGCTGGGGCTTGATGTGTGCGAGCATCCGCTTTACCGTTATGAAGGAGCGCCGGTTAGCGCCACCCGTATCCGCGCCGCTTATGCCGCCGGCGACGACTCACTGGCCAGCCGCATGCTCTATGCATAGTAGTCCTGCGTTGGCCTTGTCTCACCTGGGGGTAGAGTAAAATAAAGGACGGCACACTTTGTTGGGCCCTTTGGTTCTACCCAAAATCTAATCCTTTGAGAGGAGCATTATGAAGCACACAATCACCCTGATCCCCGGTGATGGCATCGGCCCTGAGATCACTAAGGCGATGCAGGAGGTGGTCGAGGCGAGCGGGGTCGAGATCGCCTGGGAGGTGCAGCCGGCTGGCGCGGCCTGTATCGATGAGTACGGCACGCCGCTGCCGCCTGCCACCCTTGACTCGATCCGCAAAAACCAGATCGCCATCAAGGGACCTATCACCACACCGGTCGGGACTGGTTTCCGCTCCATCAACGTGGCCCTGCGCAAGGCCCTTGACCTCTATGTCAATCTGCGCCCGGCGGTCAGTATCCCCGGCACCGGGGCCCGCTACGATGGCGTCGATCTGGTGATCGTGCGCGAGAACACCGAAGACCTCTATGCCGGGATCGAGTTCGAGGAGGGTAGCGCCGGCGCCAAGGGCCTGATCGACTATGTCGCCGCAGAGGGGGCCGGGCAAATCCGGCCGGACAGCGGCATCACCATCAAACCGATCAGCGTCACCGGTACGCGCCGGATCGTCACATGGGCCTTCGAATCCGCTAAGGCAAACGCTCGGCTCAAGGTCACGGCAGTACATAAGGCCAACATTCAGAAGTTCTCAGACGGGCTCTTCCTGCATACCGCCCAGGACGTTGCGGCAGGCTACCAGGCTGAGATGGAGTTTGAGGACCGTATCGTCGACGCCTGCTGCATGGGCTTGGTGATGGATCCGACCAATTTCGATGTGCTGGTCCTGCCCAACCTCTACGGCGACATCGTGAGCGACCTTTGCGCTGGCATGGTGGGCGGTCTCGGGATCGCGCCGGGCGCCAATATCGGTGAGCACGAGGCGATCTTTGAACCGGTGCATGGCTCGGCGCCCAAGCATGCCGGTAAGAATGAAGCCAATCCCACTGCCGAGATCCTCTCAGCGGTGATGATGCTGCGCCACATCGGCGAAGAGGAAGCGGCAAAGCGTTTAGACAGCGCCTTGAAGGCGGTCATCGCCAAGGGGGAGTCGGTCACCTACGATATCAAACGCACCCTGACTGGTTCGACCGACGGAGCGGTCTCGACTTCTGATTTTGCTGCCGCAATCGTGAAGGAGCTTGGCTAGGCGCAGCAGAACAGGTTCAGCGATGGTCACTGATACTCTCTCACACGGGGACAACCTATAGGCTGTCCCCGGGGGTTTTCCGGGAATATCAACATCCTGGGAAACCTGAAAACTTTCAGCTTTGCTTAAATCTCTTGCCTACAATAAGAGGTGTAGTTAAGACCAGACGAAGGAGAGAACATGTCAGACTCAGAGCAGCAGCCCACCTCTTGGACAACGCCGCAGGGCGCAGAGGCCGCCTCAGAGCCAGCAACGCAAGATAGCGCGCAAGATACACCCCAGCCGACTTCCCCTATCAACTTCCATACTGATGAAGCCGCTTCACTGGCCGAGATCAAGGGCGGCTTAGGTTCCGATCATCAGGTTCGCGTGGCTGGGCAGGGTTTTGCCCAAGACCTTAGCCGGGAAGGGCAGGGCCACTTCGCCGCAGCCCAGCTTGAGACTGGCTCCCAAGCTAAGGTACAGGCTATGGCGGTTGGGACGAACGGTTCTGCCCTAGATGTCGCTAACCCCTCTGTCCAAGCAAATTCGGAGCAAAAACCTGGCCAAGCGAGCGCGCTTGACCCCCTGACGGGAACGGTCGGCGCGGACGCGCTGGCTTTTGGACAGACGGCATCGGGCCATCAGGGAAATGAGGCCAACCTCACGGGGGCAGCACGCTCCGAAAAAACAAGCGCGGATTCCGCGCTTTCCGGACAGTCGAGCGAGCTGTCCCAGCCCAGTGTTAGTCAAGCCACGGCTGGACAAAGCACGCTTGTTGCTGCCCAGACACTGCGGACCCCGACTGGCCCGAGTTATAGCACAAGCGCCTCCGGCGGCCAAGCTTATCTGGGCAGCCAGGTAGGAGGAGACCAAGCTAGCGCGGGCGGCTCAGGCGCCATTCCGCCTTATGGTCAGGCCGGCCCAGCCCTCCACCCGACGGTGATGGCCAAGCCTAAGTCCCACAAGGTGCTCGGGCAGACCGCCAAGAACTTCTGGATGTGTTTGGTAGTGGCCGTAGTCTGCTGTATCTTGACGGTCTGCGTGCTCTTCTTCACCGGCCATCTCGGCTCCACTAGCTACGTCTCCGGCGGATCGTCCGGCTCCAATATCACCATCAACCCCAGCGATGCCGATAGCACCACCCTACCCGAGGCGGTGGCCGCCAAAGTCACACCTTCGGTGGTCAACATCGACGTCTACCAAGCGCAGAGCTCCCAGCCTTCGAGTATCTGGGATCTTTTCGGCAACGGCAGCGGTAGCGGGTCAAGTAGCAGCAACAGCTCCACCCTGACCAAGACCTCGCTCGGCTCTGGTATCGTGATTTCGGCCGATGGCTATATCCTGACCTGTGCCCACGTCGTCTCCGGCGCAGATAAGCTGATGGTTACCTTCGACGAGAACCAACCCCAGCTTGAGGCCAAGGTGGTGGGGGTCGACACCGAAGATGATATCGCGGTGATTAAGGTCAATGCGAGCGG
>JAISGO010000024.1 GCA_031263025.1 Coriobacteriales bacterium | reverse complement strand
ATGCTTGATCACCATATCCAACAAGGCAACGAGCTTGACATCGATCCCAAGTCGATCACCTGGCAGCGTGCGGTGGATATGAACGACCGCCAGCTGCGCCACTTGGTCGACGGTCTAGGCGGCGCCAAACAAGGAGTGCCGCGTGAGGATAGCTTTGAGATCACCGTCGCTTCCGAAGTGATGGCCATCTTCTGCCTCGCCACCAGTATCTCTGACCTAAAAGACCGTCTGGCCCATATCATTGTCGCCTACAACCGCTCGGGTGAGCCCATCTGCGCCCACGACCTCAAAGCCGAGGGCGCGATGTGCGCTTTGCTCAAAGACGCCTTGGCGCCTAACCTGGTACAAACCTTGGAAGGCACACCGGCTTTCATCCACGGTGGCCCTTTTGCCAATATTGCCCATGGCTGTAACTCCCTGATCGCGACCAAGGCGGCCCTGCGTCTCGGCGACTACTGCGTTACCGAGGCCGGCTTCGGCGCCGACCTCGGTGCGGAGAAGTTCTTGGACATCAAATGCCGCCTCGGCGGGCTTAAACCCGACGCGGTGGTGATAGTGGCCACCGTGCGCGCCCTCAAACACCACGGTGACGGGGATCTCGCCGCCGGCCTGCCCAACCTCCTCCAACACGTCGCCAATATCACCCAAGTCTATAAGCTCCCGGCGGTCGTCGCCATCAATCGCTTCACAGAGGACAGCGACGCCGAGCTGAAGCTGATCGAGGATAAATGCCGCGAACTCGGCGTCAACGTCGCCCTTTCCGAAGTCTGGTCCAAAGGCGGCGCCGGCGGCGAGGCCCTAGCCGAACAAGTACTCGAACTCTGCGAGCAGCCCAATGACTTCTCCTATGCCTATCAACTCGATGGCAGTATCGAGGACAAGCTGAGCCAGATCGCCCAAAAAGTCTATCATGCGGACGCTATCAGCTTGACTGCAGCCGCCGCAAAACAAGCCACGCGCCTGACCGAACTCGGCTTTGCCGACCTACCGATCTGCGTGGCGAAGACCCAATACAGCTTCTCTGACCAAGCTGACCTGTTGGGTGCGCCCAAAGGCTTCACGATCACGGTGCGCGAGATCAAGGTCAACGCTGGTGCTGGCTTCATCGTTGCCCTCACCGGGGACGTCTTGACGATGCCCGGCTTGCCCAAACGCCCCTCAGCCGAGAAGATCGACGTTGACGAGAACGGCCGCATCAGTGGACTCTTCTAGTTCGGATTCATCCTCGGGCGCGACCGGCTGCGCCCGAGGCGATTCACAGTGGCCTTTCTTAGATCAACTTGCCAGCAGTGCCGCGACTCCAGGCGGTGGGGGAGCGGCCGCTTTAGCTGGCGCCTTGGCCGTGGCCCTGGGACGGATGGCCGGGGCGATTACCGCAAAATCGAAGAAATTCAGGGAACGTCGCCAAACGATGGCGGAGCTTGAGGCTAAGGCCGCTGACCTACAACGACAGATCCTCCAGCTAATCGCGGCCGATGCGGATAATTTCAATGCCCTGCGCCTGGCTTTAAAGCAAAAAACTGCCTCTGACCTTGACTACATCCGTTCGGCTAATGCCCCGCTCACTATCATGTGGCTGGACACGCGGATCGCTTACCTACTCCTGGACTATCTTGAGCAGACAAGCCCTGGCCTACTTTCGGATGTCGGTTGTGCGGCGGCCTTGTGCAAGGCCAGCCTCGAGGCCGCCGAGCTCAACGTCTTGGTAAATGCCCGCTACCTCCGAGATCAGGGAGAGGCCAAGGCCTTGGTTGGCGAAGCGAGCGACTTGCACCAAGAAGTCTTTAGAGCCTGCGACACAATATTGACTGCCGTCTTGGCTAAGCTCAACTAGCAGGGGAGAGGCGGACAGCTTAGCCCTTGGTTGGCAGCAACTCCTCTATCAAACTTATGATCTTAGGGTATTCTACCTGACGGTCAAAACGGGCTTCGGCCAAGGCCCGGCTATTGTCCGCGAAGCGCTTGCGCAAGGCAGCGTCTTGGCAAAGCGTGCGCAGCACTTCAGCCAAGGCCGAAACGTCTGCGGCCGGCACATTCAGGCCAACTTGATAGTCGCTTATGAGGGAGCGCAATTCGCCGTCAGAACCAGTATTGACGAGGGCGCGGCCAGCGAAAAGATAATCGGAGAGTTTGTTCACCAGAGCTTGTGGTGCGTCCTTGACCAAAGAGTTGACCAAGATATCCGAACTTCGTAAAACCGCCATCATCTGCTCATATTCCATATAGCCCCTAAAATGGACATAAGCCTTGGCGCCGAGCTCTTCGGTGAGGGCTTGTAGTTTCTCCCGATCTGGCCCGTCACCTAGAATCTGCAGCTGAGGCTGCGGGCTTTGGGGTTCGCAATGCAGCTGGCAGACCGCCTTAATCAAGGTCTCCAGGTCATAGGAGGTTCCCAAGGTGCCGGCATAGCTGATCCAAAGCTCGCCGGGCGGCTTTGGCAGGGGAGATGGCCCAATCGGGCCCGGTGGCTCAGATCCAACATAGACGGTGAGATGGGGCTTCACTATCCCATAGCGTCGTTCAGGATAATTTGCATAACCATCTGATGTGCCGACGATCGCGCTCGCTTGGCTAAAGCAGCGTTTGGCCGCGCGCCGAATCGGCGCATAACCGATCCGCCCCAACAGCGGTGGGTCAAAACGAGCCTGCATCGCCTCTGGCCACAGATCATTGATGTCCACGATACAGGGAATACCTTGTTTTAAGGCTGCTGAAGTACAGGCCAAGGCAAAATCATGCGGAGGAGTTTCGACCACGATCAAATCAAACTGATGTTTCCTAAAATACGTACATATGTTCACAGCTGCGATATGATGCGAACGTAGCCGGCGCAAATCGATATTGCGCTTATAACCCGGCTCAAAGACCTCGGCGATGCGATAGGGCAACCCTGTAAAAGAAGTCTGTATGCGTTGAGCCTTATACCAATGTTGGAAAGTCGATGTGATAAGGGTGACTTCAAACCCCACAGCTGTTAGTATCTCAGCAAGGCTACGGTAGCGGCTATAGCCCCGGTCTTCACCGGGGAGTTTGACGCTGAGGGAGGCCAGGGCGATGCGAGTGGGATGCATGGCTATATTGTAGAGTGTCTATGGCCGTGGGTATGAATTCATAAGTTTACATAAGATATATTATCAGATTTATCTGATAAACCGAGGTAAGCAATGAAAGAGTCAACCAAACTCGGTCGTATCACTACTTCTAGCTGTAGGTCAGCGTCAGCCGCATGTTTCTTGCAGAAAGCTAGGGCACTTTGTAAGCCCTGACCGTTGCGCAGTTCTAAGGGGCCAAGCTCGTCGACGAAGACTTTCCGGCCGGCGAGGTCGGCCCGTCCTTCCAACATATCCATATAGTCATTGATCTGACAAATCGCTGCTGGATCAATTTGCCAATGCAAACCTGTGCATTGGTCTTTTTCCGAATCACCTGCTTCGCAGGCGAACAGATACAAATCGGCTTGGGGTAAGAGCCGATAGCTGATGGCGGTCTTCTTCTTGCCCTCGAATAGCGCCGGCGTGATGAAGCCCAGACTATCTTCCTCTATTAGTTTACATAAGTATGTGGTCTTACCACTGCCCGAAACACCGCTGACGATCTCTATCAAGGCGGCCTCAGGCAGCGTTCTTCAAGACTTCGACCTTATCGCCGGCCTTGACTGTCCCTGGCACAATGACTTTAGCGAAAATCCCCTCAGTGGGCATGATGCAGCTGCCGACGATCTTACGGATCTCACAGCCAGCATGGCATTCCTTACCGATTTGGGTCACCTCGAAGCGTACGGGGCCGACCTGTAGGAGTGTCCCAACTGGCAACGTATGCAACTCAATACCCGTGGTGGTGATATTCTCGGCAAAATCACCGCTGGCCAAGGTCGGCAATACCGGGCGCATCTTGTCTATGCTCTCATCGGCCAAAAAGCTCACTTGGCGGTTGATCAGGTCGCCGTGACTATCCCCGACTACACCGCCCTCGCAGGCAAGTTCGATTTGATCGACGGGGTGCTTGCGCGTCCCCTTTTTGACTGAGGTGTTGACCGATATGACTTTTGCCATCATAATACCTTCCTGTTGTCTTTTGTCGCCTTTAAGCTATTGTAGGATGTCCCTCACCATTGGTCATTCTCACTGCGTGCTCGAGCTGGTCTGAAACCGCCTCCCAACATTCCCTGGCCGCCTTCTCACTGCCGGGGAAATTGATCACCAGGGTACCGTCGGCCATCTGCATGGCCCGAGCCCGGGAAAGCATTGCCCGATGGGTCTTCTGCATCGAGTAGGCCCGGATCGCCTCGGCGATGCCGGGTACCTCGCGACAGCATACCTCTGCCGTCGCCTCAGGAGTGACATCGCTTAGGGAAAGTCCGCTGCCCCCGCAGGTGATCACGATCTGGGCTGTCTCAGCGGCTGCCCTGATAGCGCAAGCGATTTGCTCGCGCTCATCTTTCACGACCACGTGTGAGGTCGTCTGCCAGCCGGCCGCCAAGATAGCTTGATCCAAGGCCGCGCCGGCACTGTCCTCTTTTAGACTACGGGTCGTCGAACAAGTCACGAGCGCTATCCTCAGTTGCATGTCTCACGCTCCCATCGCCCGGATTTACCACCGTCTTTGAAGAGCAAACGAATCGGCCCGAGCTCCATACCGCGGTCGACCGCCTTACACATGTCATAAACGGTCAAGCAGGCGATGCTACAAGCAGTCAAGGCTTCCATCTCGATGCCGGTCTGTCCGCTGACTTTCAGGAGTGAGCGCACCTCTACCCCGACCTGCCCGTCAGCTCTCTCCCCCGCCGCTACCGGCCTTAAATCGACCTCGGCTTTAGTCAGATTAATAGGGTGGCACAGCGGAATCAGATGCGGCGTCTGCTTGGCGGCCATGATGCCCGCGATCCGGGCCACCGCCAGCACATCGCCCTTCTTGGCGGTGCCGTCGATAATCATCTGCAGGGTGGTCGGCTGCATACTGATGAAGCCCTCGGCCCGAGCGATCCGCTCGCTGACCGGCTTAGCGCCGACGTCGACCATATGGGCCGCGCCCTCATGGTTGATATGGGTGAGCTCTGGCATGGTTTATCCTCCAATCGCAGTCATCGGGCGCTGAGTGTGCACCCGGTCGTGATGCTGGTCAGGTTTTTCGGCGATCGCCTGCTCGAAGACCGCCCGGGCAGCCGCAGGGCCCCTCTCGCGTAAAGCATCACGCAGGTTGTATTCGAGGTCGCTAAAAAGGCAGGGGCGTAACATGCCGTCGCTGGTCAGGCGCAAACGGTTGCAACGCTGGCAGAAATGCTGGGAATTCGAACTGATGAAGCCGACTGTGCCGACCGCGTCGGGAAGACGATAATAGCGCGCCGGGCCCCAGCCGGTGGGGTCGTCAGCAGGATCAACCGGGACAAGTTCTGGCAGCGCGGCAAGCAGGTCGGCGCTCCTGATGGTGTCATCCGGGCTCCACTCGGTCTGCCCCACCGGCATGAACTCGATGAAACGCAGGTGTAAGGGCGCATCACGAGTGAGCTCAACCATCGCCTTAAAATCTTGCTGCAGACGTCTGATTACCACGACGTTGAGCTTGACCGGGGTCAGGCCCAAAGCCAAGGCGCATTCGATGCCGGCGCGGGCATCTTCGAGTTTGCCCCCACGGGTGATCATACGGTAGACAGCAGGGTCAAGGCTATCAAGGGAGATATTAACTCGGTCAAGACCGGCCGCTTTGAGCTTGGCGCCGTATTTCGGCAAAAGAATGCCGTTGGTGGTCATGGCGATGCTCTCTATCCCCGCGATTGCCTTGATCTGCCTTACCAGGCCGATGATACCCAGCCTGACCAAGGGTTCTCCCCCAGTCAGACGGATATGGTGAAAACCAAGTTCGGCCGCGAGCTCGACCACTTTGACGGTCTCTTCAAGGCTTAACATCTGGTCATGGCTTTTCTGCGCCACTCCCTCTTCTGGCATACAGTAGCGACAGCGCAGGTTGCAACGGTCGGTCACGGAGATCCGCAGATAGTCGATATGTCGCCCTAAAGTGTCGATCGGCATAATTACTCTTTTTCAAGAATAATTATAACCTGAAACCATGCACCTTCAGGCGAGGTTTTCTGTTCCTTAGTCGCCGCTGGACACGGCCTTTAAAGGCATAACCGCGCTTCTGGGGCAATCTAGGCCTGTGGCCTGATATAATGAAGACATGGGAGAAAGAGAGAGGGCGGCGGTAAGCGGTCGCCAGATTAGGGAATGGGCCGCCGCTGGCGACTACCAGGCGATTATCGCAGCGGTTAATCGTATGCCGACTTTCTTTCCGGGCGCCCTGACCTCTACCCTACTTGAAGTCTTCCAAAATCTCGCGCCCCAGACCTACAAACAGCTTCCCCAAGCTTTCGACATCGGCGTACGAGCAGCTTTCTCCCAGGGGCGCATCAACGACGGTATCACTTACCTCAAGAAGTTAATAGAGAAGTTCCGCCGGCGCAAGGCCACACCGCTGCGCGACCGGATCTTATGTGACGCCCACAACAACTTGGGGCTCGGTCTGATCATCAACGCCCCCTTCAGCAAGCGTTATACTTTTGCCGCTCCTTTTAAGTCAGCTCTGGACTATTTTGAGACCGGCTATCAGCTGCCTCACCAAGGAGCGATCAACAGCTTCAGCCTCGGTCCCTATGCCAACCGGGTCGGATCGGAGTTCTCCGGCAACTTCTCTGCCTACGCTGATCAGATAGAAGATAGCATCATCCCTTTGAGCCGTACCCGGGCTGGCTGTATGAAAGGACTCGATCGTTTGCTCAAGGCCGAGTTGGCCTATTTCAAGGCCGACCTCGACCTTTGTATTAACGAGGTTAACATCGCCATCCGCACCGCCAGCCTCTATCTCCAGTACGAGATCCGCGCGATGGGCCTCTTCTACCTGCTCCGTGCCTATACCGCCAAGGGCGACCAACGCCACATCAGGGATATCATAAAAACCTACGAGCAGAGTCTCGACGAGATCGACAACCCCAACCGCTATATCTACTATGACTTATCCCGGGGCTGGTACTATGCGACGATCGGTCAGATGGAAAAGGTACCGGAGTGGATCAGCGCAGAATTTTCCCAAGATCGGCGCAATCGTATGACCATCGGGCTCGCTGACGTCATCAAGTCCCGCTACCTGCTCGGTCGGGGTGAGCCCGAACGGATGCTCGCCTTCCTCGAGTCTGTCCGGGCGAACCCATTCGGCCCGACCGCATTCGTCTTCGGTAGGATCGGTTTGTATTACAACAGCGCGATCGCCCATCTCAACCTCGGCCATCACGACGAGGCCATGCAGGACTTCCTGGCTGCCTACCGTGCTGCCGAGCCAGAGGGCCTATACATGCTCTTCTACGAATACGGCAATGCTACCCGCAAGATCTGCACCTGCGCCCTTGAGCAGGATCTGCCCATCCCCCACCAGTGGCTGGTGCACACGCGCAGCAAGGCCCAGGTCTTCGCCCGCCACCAGGCCCGCCTACGCAATGCTGTGAGAGGCGGCGACTCGCTTGATGCCACCAGCTCCAATCGCTTGACCAGCCGCGAAGTCGCGGTACTCGAAGACCTTGTAGCAGGTCTCACGCGGCCCCAAGTAGCCAGTAAATACCACCTCAGCATCAACACTGTCAAGTCCAACCTCGCCTACACCATGCAAAAACTCGGTGCCCTCAACCTACTCGATGCCGTCCGGATTGCCACTAAGTTCGGCTACTTGAACTAAAAACCCCTGCTCATGCTAAAATCTGCACATCGCAGATCATGAAGAGGAGTACAGATGCCCAGCTTGGCGACATTAGATAAGGATGGACTCGAGGCCTTCAAAGAGGGCGCAGAAAGGGAACTGGCCGACTTCAAGGCCCAGAGCCTTTCCCTTAACATGTCGCGCGGCAAACCCTCGCCTGATCAGCTTGATCTGAGCCTTGGCTTGCTTGACGTGCTCGATAGTCAAAGCGACCCTGGGCTTTATCTTGCCCATACCACTTCTGACCTGCGCAACTACGGCATGCTCGGCGGTATTCCCCAAGCCCGCGCACTGATGGCAGCCCTCATGGACGTCGACCCTGATCATGTTATGGTACTTGGTAATTCAAGTCTCAATATCATGTATGACACGGTTGCTCGAGAGCTTCGCGCTTGGAGCTGCGCTGCGCCTAAATTCATCTGCCCGGTACCTGGCTACGACCGTCACTTCGGCGTAACCGAACACCTCGGCATTGAGATGGTCAACGTCGAGATTGGCCCAGATGGCCCGGATATGGACGTGGTCGAGCAGCTCGTACAGAATGACCCAGATGTCAAGGGGATCTGGTGCGTCCCCAAATACGGTAACCCGAGCGGCATCACCTATAGCGATGACACCGTGCGCCGTTTTGCCCGTCTCCGCCCGGCAGCGCCTGATTTCCGCATCTACTGGGATAACGCTTATGCCGTGCATGATTTCTCGGACACCCCGGATCAACTGCTTTCGCTTGAGGCCGAATGCCTCAAAGCCGATAATCCTGATATCTACTTCATCTTCGCTTCGACTTCCAAGATCAGCTTTGCCAGCGGCGGAATCGCCGCCATCGCCTCCTCCCCGGCCAACCTGGCCAAGATCGAAAGCGACCTCTCCTTCCATAACATCGGCCCAGACAAGCTTAACCAACTGCGCCATGTGCTTTTCTTCAAGGACCTTGCCGGGATCAAAGCCCACATGGCAAAACAGGCTGAACTAATCAGGCCGAAGTTCGCAAGCGTCCTTGCGACCTTGGAGTCAGAGCTAGGTGGGCTTGAGGCGGCCGAGTGGAGCCACCCGAACGGCGGCTATTTCATCTGCTTTAAGGGATTGTCCGGCACTGCGGCACGCACCATCGCACTCTGCGCGGAAAGTGGCGTGACCCTGACTGGAGCTGGCGCTCCTTTCCCCTACCACAAGGATCCCGAAGACCGCGTGATTCGTATCGCGCCCACTTATCCTGGCCTGGTCGAACTAAAAACCGCCAGCGAGATACTCTGCACTGCTTATAAGATCGCAGCGGCAGAGCGGCTGCTGGCTCTTTGATTTAAAGTCTATTTAAGCATATCCTGCAGCTTGGCCAAGGATTCTGGATCGAAGTTGCCCATTTGACGCAGAGCCTTTAGCTGTGAGAGCCCGCCCGTGTGTTTCTTCTTGGACTTGTTCTTGCCCTTGCCTTTCTTGGTCGGGCGCTTCTTAGACTTGGGTTTGAATACCTCAGCCGCGACGCCCAGGCGGCGCATCATCTTCTTCGTCTCTTCGAACTGCTTGATGAGCTGGTTGACCGCTTGCACACTGACACCAGCACCGTCGGCGATCCGGGTGCGCCGGCTCCCGTTGAGCAGGCCGGGGCGTTCGCGCTCGGCCGCCGTCATCGAGTTGATGATGACCTCCATCCGATCGAGCGCATGCTCATCGACTTGACCTTGGCTGGCCGCTTTCTCGCCGCCGGGGATTGCCTTGACGAAGGAGCCGATACCGCCGATCTTGCGTACTTGTTTGTTGATGTTGACGAAGTCATTGAAATTAAGCTCAGCCCGGGCAATCCGCTCAAGCTGGGCTTGTTCGGCTTCTTCCTGTTCAAGAGTGGCGGCTTTCTCGATCAAGGAGACGACATCGCCCATACCGAGGATGCGTTTGGCCATACGGTCGGGATGGAATGGCTCTAAAGCTTCGACTTTTTCGCCCTCGCTGGCGAATAGAATGGGCTTACCAGTCACTTCACGCAGGGAAAGCGCCGCACCGCCACGGGCGTCGCCGTCCATTTTGGTCAGTACCACCCCATCGAAGTCGACCGCCTGGTTGAAAGCCTCTACCACCGTGACCGCATCCTGGCCGGTCATCGCGTCAACCACCATCAAGGTCGCCTCGGGCTTGGTCTGGGCATAGATCGCCTTGGCCTCTACCATCATCGTCTCGTCCACATGCAATCGTCCGGCAGTGTCCAAGATAAGGTAATCATGCAGCCCGTCCAGGGCCGCCTTGACAGCGTGGGCGGCGATCAAAGGGGGATCTTGGAAAGCTTTGCTCTCTGCCTCCTCTTTATAGACAGGCACCTCAATCTGGGCGCCTAAAGTCTCCAATTGCTTGATGGCAGCTGGCCGGTAGATATCCAAGGCCGCCAAGAGCGGGCTGTGGCCACGTTGCTTGAGGAAAAGAGCCAGCTTGGCTGCTGCCGTAGTCTTTCCTGCCCCCTGTAATCCGACTAACATGATCACATTGGGAATGCGCTCTGATTTGGGCAGCTCAACTGATTCGCTACCGAGCAGGCGGGTCAGTTCGTCCAAGACGAGCTTGACCACGTTCTGACCTGGCGTAAGCGAGTTCAAGACATCGGCCTGGGCCGCCTTGATCTTCAGATCGCCAATGAAGTCCTTGACGACTTTGTAGTTGACGTCGGCCTCAAGCAGGGCAAGCTTGATCTCGCGCGCCGCTGCGTCGATGTCGTTTTGGCTGAGCTTGCCTTTTGCGCGCAGTCCGCTGAAAAGGTCTTGGAGTCGATCGGAAAGGTTATTGAACATAGCAAGATTATAGATTATCGCGCCAGCCAGGCTTCGACATAAGCCTGCAGGGCCGGCAGCGCGGCCTTGACCGCCTGGCTTAAGCCCAACCCGAAATCCATCCGCGCGATCTGGATGCCACAGCACTCTATCTTAGGGTCAAGGCCGAGCAAGTGCGCCGCCATGATCACATCGGACAAACCTATGTCATGGGCGCCTCGAAAACCACTGCTGAGGCGAAGCTGGCCCGGCTTGAAACGCAGCAGGGTGCCAGCCGGCTTACCACTACCGTCAATCGCATCGACCAGTAAGAGCTCTTGGTAGCGGCGAAATTCGCTCAACATGGCATAGCCGACGGTACCGGCATCAAGCACCTGTTCAGAGGCCATCGCCTGGGCCAGGGTCGGGCCCAGCCCTTCATCCCCCATCAAGAGGTTGCCGACGCAGAGCACGACCCGTTCGGGCCCAGAACACCCCATCTCAAGGCTCCGCTCTCAATCGGCTGGATTGTGGCCTAGGTTGCTTGGACGACCCTCCCCGGACATCGTCATAGGCACATTCGATGATAGGCTGGTCCCGGATCGGGTTAAGCAGTTTGAGGGGCGATCTGCCGTGTTGGCTAAGGCCGAGCACGTCGCCCTCGCGACGCTCGGCCAAATCCGCGCTGGCAATGGCCAGGCCATCATCACTGCTAGAAAGGATTGCTAGCCGGCGTAGAGCCTCCGCTTGGCGGCTAGAGCTGATTAGGTAGGCGATCCCGGGCTGGGCGCCGCGCCCGACCCGTCCGCGCAGCTGGTGCAACTGGGCCAAGCCGAAACGCTCGGCGTTGAGTACCACCATCATAGTGGCCTGGGGCACATCCAGGCCAACCTCGACGACAGTGGTAGAAACCATGACCTGACAGCTCCCCCTACGGAAATCCTGCATCACCTGCTGTTTTTGCTCGGGTGCAAGCTTTGAAGTCATCAACTCGACCCTAGTCTCAGGGAAAAGTGCAGCGAGCGCACTGACCTCCTGTTCGGCAGCTTTGAGCTGCTTTTCGTCATCGAAGTCAAAAAGGTCGTCAACCCAGGTTTCTTCTGCCACTTCACCAGCGTCAGGCTCCGCTTCCTTCGCTTCGGAGATCAAAGGGCAGATCACATAGACTTGCTCGCCCCTGGCTAAACGCGCGTGCATCTCGCTGTAGACGTCAGGCAAGCGTCCCACTGGCCACACCACTGTTCTCACACTTTGTTGGCCGGGCCTTTTCTGCAAATAGGCGACTTGCATATCACCATAGAGGGTAAGCGCTAAGGTACGTGGGATCGGCGTCGCAGAGAGCGCCAGGTAATCCGGATGATCGCCTTTGGCCAACAGCTGGTCACGTTGTTCGACCCCAAAGCGATGCTGCTCGTCTATCACCACCAAACTCAGCTGGGCAAAGTCAACGCTTGGCTGGATCAAAGCCGTGGTGCCGAAGACGACCTGACATCCCCCTGCGCGCAGCCGCTCCCGCAGATCCTGCGCTGTTGTCGGCTCCACTTCGGCGCTGAGCAGGCCCCAACTGATCTGCAATTGGTCAAGCAGGGGGCCGAGCTTAGCTGCGTATTGTGCGGCTAAGACCGTAGTCGGCGCCATCATCGCTGCCTGTTTGGAGTTGGCTGCTGCACAGACCAGTGCGCTGAGCGCGACCACCGTTTTGCCACTGCCGACATCGCCGTCGAGGAGCACAGACATCGGCTGTGGCTTGGCCATCGCGGAAAGGATCAGGTGAATAGCCGCTCTCTGGCTCTCGCTCAACTGGAAAGGCAAATGCTCGGCTAGGCTGCGCAGGGCCGACTTGCGCAGGTCGTGGGCAAAACCGGCTGTCGCCGGTCGCTTCAAATCGCTCTCGAGCTGATAGGCCTCTTCGTACTTCAAACGCCTGAGGGCTTGATGAAGCTGCTCGTGGTCTTTGGGGAAATGCACCTGAGCCAACGCCCGGCCCCTGGCGATCAGATGATACTTTTCGAGTATAGCCTGCGGCAAGGTCTCTGGAATGTCTGAGGTCTGAGCGAGCGCCTCTTTCAGGTAGCGGCGCATCCAACCCAGGGGTAGCCCCTGTTTAACTCGGTAGACTGGCTGCATGCCCAAACTACGAGGATCATCGTCTTGTGTTATCTGTGCGATCAGGGGAGAGTTAAAGCGCATATAACCATAGGCAAACTGCACTTTGCCATTGATCAAGAGACGCTGCCCTCGGCTCAACTGGTTAGCCAGCCAAGGCTGCCCAAACCAAGTCGCGAAGCAAAGCCCGCTTTGGTCGTACAGGGAAGCCTCCAGCACCATCATCGGACGCCGTCCGCGGCCTGCGATTCGCTTGCTCTCAAGATGCTCGATCTGCCCCAAAACCGTCTGCTTCTCCCCTACCTTGAGGGCAGCGATCGGAGTGATAGCGCTGAAATCATCATAGCGGAAAGGATAATAAGCAAGCAAGTCAGCAATGGTGGCAATGCCCAAGTCTGCCAAAACGGCCTGGCGCTTGCCTGCCGCACCCTTTAGGCGACTGACTGGATCTGTTAAAGCGAGACTACTCAGCGGACATGACCAAGGGGTAGAGGGGCTGGTCACCACGCTGCGCATCGACTTCAAGCTCCGGCAAACGCTTGGCCAAGCCCGTCACAAGCTGTTGGAAATCCTCGTCCCTAAGTTCGCTGCCGGCCAATAAAGTGATCAAATCGGCGTCCGCTGCAAGGAGGGCAGCAGTCTTGAGTGCGACACTTTGAAGGTCTTTTCCAGCATACAGGATACGCCCGTCAACTATACCGATCGTGTCCCCAGCCGCGATCTTAGCGCCTTTCTCAGTCCGGGCCGACTTGGTGGCATGAGTGACTTCGGCGGTATGCACGGATTTTATCTGCTCTTGCATAGAGCGTAAGGTCAAGTCGAAATCATCACTGGCACCATACAGGGTCAGGGCACTGAAAGCCTGGGCGACATTGGCGGTCGGCACCACTGCGGCTTTAGCAGAAGCCAGTTTTGCCGCCTGTTCTGCGGCCATCACGATATTCTTGTTGTTAGGTAAGACGATCACCGCTGCAGCCTCTACCGCTTCGATCGCCTGAAGTATATCCTGTATGGATGGGTTTGCCGTCTGCCCGCCGAAAACGACCTGGTCGACCCCCATCTCTTTCAGCAAACGGGTCTGCCCGGCCCCCATCGCCACCGCCACCAGACCGATTGCCTTGGCTTCGGCTCCCTCTCGTGGCTTGTCCTCTGTCGCGGACAGGCCGAGGTTGCGCTCATCGGCTTGCAGTTTCATGTTGTGGATAAACACCTTATAGACTTGGCCGCGCTTTGTCATGAAGGAAAGCACGCTACCAGGGTCATCGGTGTGCACATGAACCTTATACTCCGGCCCCTCCCCTACCATCAGCTCGCTGTCACCCTTGCGATGCAAGTATTTACGCACTGCCTCAACGTCCACTTCATCACTATGGACGAGGAACTCCGTGCAGTAGAGGTATTTACTGTTAAACCAATCGTCCAACTGCTCGATCTCGACCTTTGGCCCGGTTGCGGCTAGGGCCTGGGTCAGATGGACCGATGAGCCCACTTCGCGCTCACCCGCCAGGGCTTTTGTGAAAGCTTCTAGCAGGATAGCAAGGCCGAAGGCACCGCTGTCCACGACGTTATTCTCACGTAGGACCGCTAAGAGCTTGGGCGTGCGCTTGACCGCGCGCCAGGCGATATCAACCAACTCAGCCAACATTTCATCCCGCGCCGGGCGTTTCTTCGCCAGCTTGACAGAGGCCTTGGCCAAGTCATCAACCACGGTCAAGATGGTGCCCTGCACCGGTGTCGCAACGGCCGCGAAAGCTGCTTGTTGAGCGCTTTGCCAGGTTTTTGCGATAGTCTCGGCATCAAAATGCTCCCCCAGGGCGTCACCGATACCGCGCAGGATCTGGGACAGGATTACTCCGGAGTTACCCCTCGCCCCCATTAAAGAACCATGGCTCAATGATTTTGCCAGGCCCGCGACATCCACCTCATCCAAAGCCTTGAGCTCGTCGACGACGCTGCGCATGGTCAAAGCCATATTTGTACCGGTGTCACCATCTGGCACCGGGAACACGTTCATCCGGTTGACTTCTTCTTTTTGCTCCTCGAGAACCTGATAGGCTAGCTCAATGGCGTTGATATAGTTTCGTATCTGCATAGTTTCCTCTGGCATCTCCTAGGAGGCTGATTTTGCCCCTTTTCTTACTTTAGTGGTTTTTTGGGGAAAATAAAGCGCTGCAATGGGGCGCGGCAAGAGATACATGAGCAGGCTGAGCACAAGCGCGACCAACGATTGCAAGACCACGGTGATAGGGCCAAAGGGGATCCCAGACAGCGCCACGATCGGCGTCTCCATCAAGATAATCGGGAAAACGTCGATGTCGATGATGTGAAAGCAGAAGAAAGCCAAAGTATTGCGGCCGCACATGGCTAAGAAAATGGTCAAGCGCCGACAATGGCGCTCGATACTGCGGCCGAGGGCGAGCAGACAGATTGTCCCAGCTAGGCCGACCAAAACATCGAAAGCGCCATGTGGATAGGAACACCACACCGGATAAGCGCCAGGGCTGGGCATTAGGATGCCGCTTATCCACAATACCAAAGCACTCAAGATCACCGGCCAGGTCATCTTCTCCAGGAAGTGGCTCCGCTTTAAGATGATACCAAGCATCAGCCAAAGCACAGCACCCATTCCAGGTTGGATGGAAAATGGCAGGAAAGTCCAAGACACACTGACGCTGGAGATGACGAACAGGAGTACCGCGACGATACTGGGCATGATCAGGTCGCGGTGAGCGGCGAGCCCCCGGCGGAGAACAGACGGGCAAGGCAGGCGCCATGACCACCAGAGCAGGGCCTTGCCGATGAAGAGCGCGAGTAAAAACCACAGGCCACCGACCGGCAGCACTGAAAACCAGGTCGGCTGTCCGCTGCAGCCGACCCCATACAAGGTCGCGCCCAGCCAACCTCCCGCGACTGAGAGCAGACTATGGCCAGGATCAAGGAGGGCACTGAAGAGCATGGCAAACAAGATCAGGAGCAGGCCCGAGCAAAGATAGGGTCCAAGCAGGTGTTTGAGGTTCTTACGTAATCCGAAAGCCTTGGCGGGATTAAAGAAGTAGCCACTGAGGATGAAGAAAGCCTGGACGTTGCAGCTGTAGCAAACGTCACGTACCTGGCTGGGGATGCCCGCTCCCCAGGCGGTGATGGTAAGATGGCCCAGCACGATCAAGACCATGGCAAAGCACTTCGCGATGTCGATATAGGCGATCCTGGGCTTAGCAGAGCTCAGCGCAGCCTTGTTCGCGGCGGCTGGCGCCGCCACTGGTATGGCTTGGTCCGTCATCTAAGCCTGGTCTGTTCGCAGTTTGAGATAATCCATCCAGAATTTTTCACTGATCAGAGTAGGCCAGGCAGCTTGGTAGCGTTCGCGCAGTTCCAGCCGTTTGCCCTTGGCCAGTTTACAGTCGCGTTTATAACGTTTGAGGATGGCTTTGAAGCGGGGCTTGTCCATCGTGCGCAAAACCGCACGGTCGGTGAAGTTGTCGATCGCCAGCAAACGCCGGTGCAAGCGTGACTTGGCTGGCAGATAAGAAGCCGCCTCGTAGGGTATCGCCACCACTTGGTCACTAAGCTTACGATCAGGTTGGCGATGTCCGTTCCAGGTTAAGTAGTCGCTGATACGCTGCAACCGGCTGCGTCCATCTTGGGATTCCTGCCAAAGCGCAGGTAGGCTTATCTTGAGCTCAGGGTAATCTGCCTTGATCTGGTCGAAGGACACGAGCTTCTCGGCATCCCTACCCATCACGCCGAGGAAATTGTCCACCGGTGTCCGCATCAGGGCCTCTGGACCTGCGAGATAATCCTCGATGCCACGACAGAGCAGTTCAGCGTTAGCGTAGTTAAGCTTCTTCAGATCGAGCTGGAGGCGCCCTTTGAAATCGCCCCAATAGTCCACTTCGTCAAGCTCCGGATGGAGCGCCTGCATGATCAGGTTGTTGCGCGCGATATTGTAGCGCTCGCTCACGGCGTTGAAGCGGATATAGAAAGGTTCATGCCAAATCCCGATTCCGTTCATGGTCATGAAAGGATGACGGTTCAGACGCAGCCCATATTCGACGTCATCGTCCCGGATGAAGAAAGGCAGGGGCAAACCCTGCGCGCGCACTTCCGTCATCGGGATGCAACAATACCACCAGCCGGCGTAGAAGTGGCGGAGGTCGGGCATATATTTGGCAGCAAGCTCCTCATTCTCTATCAAATCACGTAGGAGAGTGAGACGCAAACTGCGTTTGGCCGGACCGTAGCTCCCGTCCTTACGCACGGCGCCGACGTCTTCGTAGCGGTCATCATAGGTCTCCATCGAAAGCATCGCACCCGAGATCGCCGATGCAGCATAATCCTCGTTGACGAGGCTGAGGAGGTTAAAAGTGCGTTTGATGCTCTCCGGTGAGACCACCACGTCATCGTCCATCAAGAGGATGTGGCTGGGCTTGAAATCACGGTCTTGGAGGGCCTCCAACATACCCCGGGCAAAACCACCGGATCCCCCGGTATTGAGGTTGGGTAAGACAGCGACCCCACCGCCCGACAAGCCAGCTGCGTCAAGGCTTTGGCCATTATCCACCACCTGCATCTTGAAGTGCGCAGCGATCGCGTCGGTGGAATCCAGGATATGTCTGCGTACCAGATCGATGTTCTTCTTGATATAGTTCTCTTTTTTGTAGGTGGTAGTGGAAAGCAGGAGGCGCACCGGGCGGATGCGCTCCTCTGCGACCTCGCTGTAATAGCCACCCGCCAAGATCTTGCAATCACTGATGGTCTCTAGACGAAAACTAACCAAGGTCAGGTTGTCCTGGACGGGATAAGCCACCCTGACCTCCTGAGCTTGGCCCGGACTATCGACTTCTAGGGTCAAGCCGCTAATAGGCTCAGCGCGTTGACTGAAGGAGTCCGCGTAGGTGGGAACCAGCTTTGCCCGACCCTCGATCTCAAGTTGGAGGACCAGATTGTCAAGACTGCAGTAGCGTATCCATTTCTGTAGCGAGATCGCATTGAAATAAGTTGCGAAATCATAATTCGCTCCAGCCTTAAGCAGGATAGTCCGCCCGTCAGAGGCAAGCCCGAGGGACTGCCCGTCGCTGCGATAGTACATACCGGGGCAGTTATTGAAGACTTGATTGTCCTCGACTAAGAGGTTGGCAAGCTTAAAATACATCGGCTAGCCGCTTAGAGGTTTTTCCCATGGCACTTCTTGAACTTGAGGCCGGAGCCGCAGGGACAGGGATCATTGCGACCCACTCCGACAAAAGGATCGCTCTTGTCCTTGACCACGGTCTTGGCCTTGGCCGTCGGTGCAGCTTGCAACACCGGATCGGGATTTGCAGCTTCATGGGCCGCAGCCGAGAGCTGGCCGGCGCCGCTGGTGATGTCGGCCTCGCTCGGACCGGAGGTGTTGGTCACGACTGGCTCGGGCTCGGGCTCTTCGACTTGGATCGCGATCTGCATACGTAGTAAGGTACGCAGATAGTCGTCGTACATACCATCGCGCATCTCCTCAAAGGCCGCATAGGCCTCGTCCTTGTATTCGGAAAGCGGATCACGCTGACCATAGGAGCGCAGCCCGATGCCAGCTTGCAGGTAATCCATGTATTGCATATGATCCATCCAGCGGGTATCAATGATACGCAACATGATCTGACGCTCGAGTTGGCCTAAGATCTCCTCGCCGAGGGCTTCCTCCTTGTCTTTCAGGAGCTCCTGCAGATATTGGTTAAGGGCAAGCTCAAGATCGGCCTCGTCACCGAACTCAGGCAGGAAATCATGCGGATCCTTACCCTCTATCCCCGTTAGTTCCTGCAGCCACAGCGTGAGCCCGTCCCAGTCCCAATCGTCTAAAGTGCGGGCGCTGTAGCGCTTGATGGCCTTGGCCACCGTGTCCTCAACCATTTGATGGGCGCGCTCATGCACGTCCTTACCCTCTAAAATGCTGTCGCGTTCGCCATAGATGGCCTTACGTTGGAGATTGAGTACGTCATCGTACTCTAGGACATGTTTGCGCGAATCGAAGTGAATTGCCTCGACCTGGCGTTGGGCGGACTCAATCGCCTTAGAAACCATCTTGGCCTGGATCGGCACGTCGTCTGCGGAATTGCCCTCTTCGTCGGTAGAGCCGATGCGCGCCATCAAACCGTCCACGCGCTTCATCCGGTCGCCGCCGAACAGGCGCATCAAATCGTCTTCTAAGGAGAGGAAGAACTGGGAAGATCCCGGGTCACCTTGACGGCCTGAACGTCCGCGTAGCTGGTTATCGATACGTCGGGCCTCATGGCGCTCAGTGCCGATCACCGCCAGACCGCCGGCTTCGACCACTTTTTCATGCTCGTCAACAAAGATCGCATCTGCCTTGGCTCGGGCCGCTTTACGCTCGGCCTCACTGGCCTCCTCTAGTTCGATGCCCTCGTCCAGTAGGAAATGCTTAGCCAGCTCCTCGGGGTTGCCGCCAAGCAAGATATCAGTACCACGGCCAGCCATGTTAGTGGCAATCGTGACTTGTCCCAAGCGTCCGGCTTGGGCGACGATGGCGGCCTCCCTTTCGTGATGTTTGGCGTTTAAGACCTCGTGGGGCACGCCGCGCTTGTCTAGCATACGCGAGAGACGCTCGGATTTCTCGACCGAGACGGTACCGACCAAACTGGGCTGTCCCTGCTCGCGGTTAGCGATGATCTGCTCTACCACTGCCCTGAACTTGCCTTCTTCGGTGCGGTAGATCACATCGTTTTTGTCATCACGGATGACTGGCTTATTGGGTGGGATCGCCATCACTGGCAGCTTGTAGATCTCGCGGAACTCCGCGTCCTCGGTAAGCGCGGTACCGGTCATGCCAGCCAGCTTTTCATAGAGACGGAAGTAATTCTGTAGGGTGATGGTGGCCAGGGTCTGGTTCTCTTCTTGGACCAGGACGTGTTCTTTGGCTTCAAGGGCTTGGTGCAGGCCCTCAGAGAAGCGCCGGCCCTCCATAATCCGCCCGGTGAACTCATCGACGATCTTGACCTCTCCCTCGACCACCACGTAATCGACGTCCTTGTGGAAGAGGAACTGGGCCTTAAGCGCCTGTTGCAAATGGTTGGCCAGTTGCCCCGAGGCGTCAGCATAGATATCCTCGATGCCGAGGATGCGCTCAATCTTCTCAAGGCCGCTATCGGTGGTGAAGATGGTCTTTTTGGCTTCATCGATCTTGTAATCAACGTCTTTTTGGAGGCCGGGCATGGCGCGAGCGAACTTGTTATAGGTATCAGCAGCACGGGTACCGATACCGCTGATGATCAAAGGGGTGCGAGCCTCGTCGATCAAGATCGAATCGACCTCATCGACAATGGCGTAGGCATGTCCGCGCTGGGACTTGGCTTCAAGGCTACCCACCATGTTATCACGCAGATAATCGAAACCGAACTCGGAATTGGTGCCGTAGGTGACATCGGCGTCATAGGCGGGTTTTTTAGCCTCCGGACGTTGCCCAGCCTGGATCAGGCCGACCTCCATACCGAGGAAACGATAAATCTGGCCCATCCATTCACTATCGCGTTTGGCTAGATAGTCGTTAACAGTGACGATGTGCACGCCTCGCCCGGCGAGGGCATTGAGATAGCCGGCCAAAGTGGAGACCAAGGTCTTGCCTTCACCGGTCTTCATTTCGGCGATCTGGCCGGCGTGCAAGGCCATTCCGCCAATCAGCTGCACGTCGAAATGGCGCATCCCCAGGGTGCGCACGGCGGCTTCCCGCACCACCGCGAAAGCTTCGATCAAAAGCTCGTCCAGCTCTTCGCCATCAACGATGCGCTGGCGGAACTCTATGGTCTTCTGACGCAGTCCAGCGTCATCTAGGGCCTGTAAATCAGGCTCTAGCTCGCTGATCATCGGGACATAGGACTGGAAGCGTTTAAGCTGCTTGCCCTCCCCTGCAGACAGTATCTTGGTTATGAAATTCGGCATGGATGCTCCTAGAAGCTAAGGTATCCATTTATTCTATCACACTCCCTGGCAGAGCCGCGCTTTCTGCAGTGTTGCGATAGAGCAGGCGGGTGGCCTGGGCGGGGCGCACGCCCAGCTCACGCGCGAGCATCTGCTCGCAGAAGAGGTAACTGCGCAGGGCCGAGACCCGTTTGCCCAAGCCCAGCTCAATTTGCATCTTCAGATAATGCAGGTCCTCGCGTACCGGGTCGAGCTCGATTCCCCGTTGGCAGAGTTCAAGGGCTTGCTCGGACTGGCCGGATTCATGCTGCAAACGGCAGAGTTTGACCAGAAGCTCCAGGTTAAGATTGCGATAACGGGTCCGCTCTATCTGCAGCTCATCGTTTCTGCAGTGGTCGCAGGGAACGTCACCAGCATAGAGTTGGAGTGCGCGCTCGAGACACTCACGGCGTTTCGAGTTATCTATCTTAGGATTGATCACCTGGCGGGCAAGCTTGATGAAGAGGTCAACGTCGCTTGAGACCAGGTTGGGATTAAGACGGACTCGTCCGTATTGATGGCTCAGAAAACGCAATTTCTCTTGCGGACGGTTGAGCATGTTGTTGAGTTTTGAGCATGCCACATAATAGTTATTGTCCTGTTGCCTTTGATTTGCCTCAGGCCAAATGGTCTGGCACAGCCGATCACGACTAACCCCCTCTGATCCGGCCAGGGCCACCAATAGAAAGAAAGTGCTGAGCTTCACCGAACGCGTCAAATACGGGACAGCGAATGGCTCACCCCTGCGTCTGAACTCTATTTTTCCGAACAAACGTAAAGTCAAGCCGGAACCATCTTGTATCGATGTTTCCAAGGCCGATGATTTGGGAGGATTTTCCTGTGACTTTTGCACCGTTGCCGCCTTTCACTGTGTTATACTACATAGTTAATAGTATTTTAGGCTAATACCAACCCTAGGATAGGTTCGCCTAAAGTGTATATATTAACATAGTATTAATGTAATTGCAATTGCCTTGATACTATGAAAGAGAAAGGAGTATTGATGGCAGGTAAGGAGATCAGACGGGGGGCCAAGGCCTTGCAGAACGCGAAAGCAAAGGGCGGAGCACGCCCGAAGGTGCTGAAGGGCATCTACGTCTACGAAGACCAATTCGAGAACATGCTGATGCTCTCCACTCAGAACAAGATCGAAGGCAGCGGCCCGACCAGCTCTTCGGAAATTGTGCGCGAGGCTCTCGATCGATACCTCAAGACCAAGATGAAGAAGCAGGCATAACGCCTAGCTGACACCGTCGCGTTTTAAGATGAGGAAAGGGTGCGAGCATGCTCGCACCCTTTCCTCATCTTAAAACGCACCCTGTCTTTGACTGTTTGTGCCAAGTCAACGCAGGGCGCGATAGGTCGGCGTTGCCGGAGTGCGCACATTGACATAAGTCAAGCTGTTAGGATGGGCGAGCTCCAGGGCGACGATCGCCTTCTCCTTATCCAAGGCCAGGCTGCTATCACCGAAGTCGATCTCGATGTTGTTGCGCAGTTTGATTTTCAGGTCTGAGACATTGGTCACGTCGATGTTGGCGATCCCGTTACGGAAGTCCTGATCAAAGGCGGATAATACCTTCAAGGCGCTTTGGTCTTGGGCATCGCCGGCGCTTTGGCCAATGGCAGCGCTCACGCTACCAGGCAGGCTGACGATTTGCGGCAGGGCCTGCACCTGACTTGAGGTGACCGCAGCACCCAACTTAGCGAGTTCAAGGCTCGACCCAAGCCAGATCCCATCGGCGGAGAGCAGCCATGGATCCACGCCTCCACTTGCCGTCGGTGAAGCCAGGTTAGCTACGGCAAGCGGCTGGCGCTCGCTGACTTTAATCACTACCGTATGGGGAAACTCTAAGCTAACCTGGGCATCTTCTATCCAGACGTTCTGTTCGAGGCGCTTGACCACGGCCACTTGGTCAAGCCTTGGCAAGGTCGTATCAGGCACGGCAGCCTGGGTCTTAAGGGTCTCGGAGTCAAGACGCTGGGTGCCTTGGATCTGGACGTCGTCAATGGAAAATATCGGCGAGAAATAGAGAACCGCCGCTAGGGCAATCATGATTAAGACCAAGGCGGCGACAAGTAAGAGGATGCGCCGACGCGAGCGCGGTTTAGCTTCTACCCGGCGGCTACGCAAACGAACCTGCGCGCTATCAAGGCGGCCGGTATCAGCGAAGCTGGACACACGGCCACGGGGGCGGCTTGCCGCTCGGCTTGTCGCCTGGCTTGGCCGGCGCCGCCTAGTTAAAGCCGAGGAACTTGACTTCTGGCTGGAGTTTCTGGCCATATTTGGTTTCCACCTGGTCCTGAATATAAACGATTAATGCGAGTACTTCAGAAGCGCTCGCGTTTCCTTGATTAATAATGAAGTTGGCGTGTTTCTGCGAGACCTCGGCCCCGCCGATGCGGTAGCCTTTGAGACCACAGGCCTCGATCAAACGGCCCGCCGAATCGCCTGGCGGGTTCTTGAAGACGCTGCCGCAGGAGGCCTTGCCCAAAGGCTGGCTGGCTTGACGCGCCGCAAAGCTCTGGTTCATCCGCTCGCGGATAGTGGCGGCGATGCCATGGGCAAGCTCAAGCTCGGCTGCAACCACCACTTCCCCCGGCGCCAAGCTGCTCTCACGGTAACCAAAAGCCATCTGCTGTGCGGTATAACTACGGGTGATACCCAAACGGTCAAGTGTCCACAGCTGGTGCACTCTGTCACCGATTGCACCGTCCTTGGTACCTGCGTTCATCGCCAAAGCGCCACCGATGGTACCCGGGATGCCGACCGCGAACTCCATCCCCGACAGTGACAATTTGTAACAGCGTTGGCAGAGCTCCGCCAAAAGCAGGCCAGCTCCTACCTTAACGCGTACCTTCGGCCCGACCTCGGCCACTACCTCAACGGTTTTGAAGCCCTTCCCCAAGGTGATAATGGCACCACGATAACCGGCATCGGAGACGAGCAGGTTGCTGCCCTTGCCGCAGACGAAATAGGGCAAGCCAGCTTGGGCGAGCTCTTGCAGGATAGCACGTAGCTCTTCGAGGTCGGCTGCCCGGTAGAAATAATCAGCTGGCCCCCCTATCCGGTAGCTCGTGTGGCGGGACATCGCCTCATCGCTCAGCATGGTCTTACTGCACCTCAAGTGCCCGCAGGATAAGCGGCGCCAATGCGCTCACATCGCCCGCCCCCTGGGTGATGATCAGATCACCGGCTTCGGCGATCTCGGCCATGGCAAAGGGGATGTCGCCCCGGTCATCGATCAGGCGCACGAAAGGGCCTCCGGGGCGGCCTTGGATATGTTCGAAGAGCACGTTCGAGGAGACTCCCTCGATCGGCGCCTCCCCCGCCGGATAGATGTTCATCAATGTCACGCTGTCCACATCATCGAAAGCCGCCGCGAACTCCTCCATGAAGACTTGGGTGCGGGTATAGCGATGCGGTTGGAAAAGAGCATGGATATGTGAATAACCAAGGGCGCGGGCCGCAGCCAAGGTAGCCTTGATCTCGGTCGGATGGTGACCGTAATCGTCGACCACGTCCACGCCGGAGACGCTGCCGATCTTGTCGAAACGGCGACGTGCCCCGCTGTAGGCAGAAAGCGCCTGCGCCGCCTGTGCCCGGTCAATACCCAACCAATCCAAAGCCAAAAGCACGGCACAGGCGTTGAGCATATTATGTACGCCGGGGGACTTGGCCAGCTTGAGCCGACTGGTCATGTTATCGTTGCGGTAACGGGCTAGGAAGCTACCGTCGCTTTGTGGCAAACACTGTAGATCACAGCCATCTTCAAGGCCGTAGGTCAGATAAGCGCGCGCGCTCTCCTTGGCAAGTCTGGGCAAGGCTGGGTTATCCGCACAGACGATGGCGATGCCGCAGGCTGAGAGCTTTGCTAAAAAAGCGCTGAAAGCAAACTCGATCTGCTCGATGTTCTCATAATGGTCAAGATGGTCAGCCTCGATATTGGTGATGATCGCCAGGTCGGGGTCGAGATAGACGAAAGAGCCATCGGACTCGTCTGCTTCGACCACGTAGTCCTTACCGTTACCGACACGTGCGCTGGAATCGAAACCGTCCACCACACCTCCGATCAGGAAAGTCGGATCGGCCCCAAGACGGACAAGGGAGGTCGCCAGCATCGCCGAGGTCGTGGTCTTGCCATGGGTGCCGCTCACCGCCAGGACCCGGTCATTGCGACCGAGGTAACCGAGCATCTTGGCCCGAGGCCAAATTTCCAGTCCCAGCTCGAGAGCGCGGGCATATTCGGCATTGCTGCGTGGGATCGCGGTCGAGACCACCACGATCTGGGGTTTGAAAGCATCGATGTTGTCGGCCTTCTGCTCGAAGCTGACCTCGACACCGTCACGTAGGATGGCCTCCATATAAGTGGTCTTGTGCAGGTCAGAGCCTCCGACGCGGATGCCGCGACGACGGGCGACATAGGCGATTGCGGCCATACCGCTGCCCCCGATGCCGATGAAATAGGCTGAAGTGACCTTCGGATCTTGATCGAATTTCCGCATCGTGTCTAGAACTCCAATTCTCCTAAGCGTTTGAAGAGGACAGGTTTGCGCTGCAGGAATTGCCAGGGATCGAAGATTCGGTCAAGCGCATCCGTATCCAGACTTACCTCAGGATCGGCCTCAAGCAGCTCCTTGAAGCTGGCGCCGCTACGGGCTTGCTGGATGTCATCCCAGACCTGCATGGCGTTGCGTTGCACGATAGCATAGGCGGCCTCACGGCTGATACCAGTGTCCACTAAGGCGAGAAGCACCTTACTGGAATAGATCAGGCCACGGGTGCGCTCAAGGTTGGCCAGGCAGTTGGCTGGATAGATCTTCAGACCACCGAGGATCCAAGCCATCTTAGCCGCGATATAGTCCAAGGCGATAAAACTATCTGTTAGGGCAACCCGCTCGGTCGAGGAATGCGAGATGTCGCGTTCATGCCAGAGGGCGACATTATCCAAGGCGACTTGGGCGTTGGCCTTGATCACCCGGGCCAGGCCGCAAACCCGCTCAGCAGTAATCGGATTGCGCTTGTGCGGCATCGCCGAAGAGCCCTTCTGACCTTGGGCGAAAGGTTCTTCAGCTTCGAGGGTATCAGTCTTTTGTAGGGCACGCACCTCGGTCGCGATCTGTTCGAGAGTCGCGGCGCTTATCGCCAGCGCGGTAGCGATGTGGGCATGATTATCCCGGGCGATCACTTGGGTGGAAAGTGGATCAGGTTTAAGTCCGAGATGTTCGCAGACGTATTCCTCGACATAAGGGTCGATGCTCGAATAAGAGCCGACCGCGCCGGAGATCGCCCCTCGGGCCGCCGAGCAGGATCGGGCATCCTCGAGACGGGCCAGGTCGCGGCTGATCGCCCAGGCCCAGGCACCGAACTTCATTCCTATCGTCATCGGCTCGGCGTGGATACCATGGGTGCGTCCCACGCAGAGAGTGTCCTCGAACTCGAAAGCCCGCTCCTTACAGATCCTACCAAGGGCGCGGAAATCCTCGATGATGATGTCCATGGCCTGGACCAACTGATAGCAAAGACAGGTATCGCCAAGATCCGACGAGGTCATCCCATAATGTACGAAACGTGATGGCTTGGGCTGACCAGCGGGGACATCTTGATCGATATGCTGGCCGAGGTCAGTCAAAAAGGCGATCACGTCGTGATGGGTGGTCGCCTCAATCGCGCCCACCTCATCGACATCAAAGGCGGCATGTTGGCGGATCCAGGCCGCATCAGCGGCAGTGACGCCGCTCACATCGACGGCTCCCCGCTCGCCCAAGGTGGCCTCGGCTTCACAGGCGAGAACCTCGATCTCCTGCCAGATACGGTATTTGTTCTCAAGGCTGAAGATCGCGCCCATCTTCGGGCGGGTGTAACGGTCGATCATGACAGAATACTCCTTTCGGCGGCATCATCATAGGCCATCTCGAGGCGGCGGATACGGTGGTAGATAGCAGATTTGCTGAGCTTAGGCTGAGCTAGCTGGCCAAGCTGCTTAAGTGACACCTCAGGATGGGCCAAGCGCAGCTCAGCTACCGCCCGCAAGCCCTTGGGCAGGGTCGCAAGCAGGTCGTTATCGCTTAAGTATTGGATCTTGCGTACTTGTTCGAGGGAGGCGTCGATGGACTTGCTTTGATTGGCGATTTCAGCGTTGACCTTACGGTTGGCCTCTCCTTTGATCTGCCGGGTGACGCGGATGTTCTCGGCTTTGAGCACCGCTTGGGCAGCACCCAGAAAAGCCAACATGTCCATGATCGCCTCGGCCCCTTTGAGGTAAAGCAGCCAGTCTTGATGACGTTTCAGTGAATGCAGGCGGATGCCACGATGCAGCATCAAGGCCGAGATGCCTGCTTGGAGCTCGAGGCTCGTACAGGAGAACTCAAGGTGGAATTCCTTACTCGGATCGGAGATACGACCAGTGGCCAGGAACATGCCACGCAGGAAAGCCGACTCACATTCGCTGCCTTTCAAGAGCTTGGCCGGGATACCGTTTTGAAGATGCCCATAGCTGATGATGCCAAGGTCACCCAAGGTCTCTTTGAGGCCGAGTTGGACAGGTACCGTGATCTGATAGGCGAAAGTTTGATGTAGGTGTGAACTTAAGGTGGTAACTTCGGTCTTCAGATCATAGAGATTATGCAGGAGCTCGACCGTGATCCGGGCTGCCGGGGCGTTCTCGGCCAAAAGTTGTAGCCGGTAGTTGCTGCTGAGTTGGCCTTGGGCTTTGATCAAAGCGGAAAGCTCGGCTTTTTGGCAGGGCTTATGTGCCGGCAACAGGCGCATAAGCTCGTCTTTGACTTCCGCATTGAATGACATGGGATTATTCTAGCGCAATCAGCCTAGCCGTCCTTTATGTCTTTAGGAACAGCCTTGACACTAAGGGACTGGTGGGCCCTGGAGGATTCGAACCTCCACTCCGCGGATTATGAGTCCGTTGCATTAACCGTTATGCTAAGGGCCCTGATCGCCTCGACAGATTCTACTACAAGCGCCCCTCCGGAGCAGGTCGACAAGCAGGCAGGCTAACCCTTATAGTCGCCCCCGACCACCACCAAGACGTCGTCGGGGAAAGTGTAGCGCCCCTCAGAGGCGATCAGACGACCATAGCCGATCCTGGCCAAGATGTCCCGGGCCGCTGCCAAGTCCTTATCGCTCTTATAGACCACCAGGGTCTCGGTGTAGACGAAAGAAGCGGCGTTGCCGGTCTTACCCTGGTGATAACCTGCCATGCCCAGCATATCCGAGACCGAGCGAGCCGCGTTGGGGATACCGTAGCCGTTCCAGACATCAACGGTGAACTGGCTGGTGTCAAAACCAGGCTGGGCCTGGCCAGTGGCGTCGGCAAAGGGCTTAGCCTGAGGTTGGTACTGCTCTGGGGTATTACCTTGGTTCTTCATGTCGGCGAGGTCAGGATACTGGCCCGCCTGGATCTCGTCAAAGAACTTAGAGGCCCCGGTACCGTCGAGGGCTTGATAGGTGATACCATTTTGCACGTCACTATAGCAGCTCACGGCATAGCTATAGATATCGTAGGGCTGGATCCCGGCAAACTGCCCGGCAATATCAAGCAGCTGATGGGAACTCAGAGTACAGCTCAAATGGGCACAGACCGGCGCTAAAGAGGTAAGCCCAGTCGGGCCAGCCGCCGCCTCGATCTTCGCGATCAGGACTTGTACCAAGGTGCGTACGTTGGCCTGGCGTTGGAAATCCCCGATGCTATAGTCAGTCGAGCTACATAAGGTCACGCACTCGGCACCGCTCAGCTGTTGCAGTCCTTTGGCCAAAGCCAAACTCTGGTCGGCGCTGCCGGAGGGGATGTCAAGGGGGACGTTTAGCTGCACTCCACCCAGGGCATCGACCATCGCACTCAAGCCCGCCAGGTCAAGCTGGGCATAGACCGTGATCTTCAGCCCCAAAAGCCCGCTCACCGCACTGACCATACCAGCCTGGCCACCATAAGTATAAGCGTTGGCTAGTTTTTGGGTACCGTGCCCGGCAATTGCCACCTTTAAGTCGCGCGGCAGCGAGGTGACCGTGATATGCCCGTGGGTGGCGTCAACGTAGCATAAGAGGATGGATTGGGCCGACTCGGGGGCATTTTGATCGTCGATGCCACAGAGCAGCGCGTAGAAAGGCTGCTTCGTCGGGTCGGCCGCGCTGCTCAGCTGGCTATTTAAGGCCGGCTGGTCAAGGTCTTGGTGGAGCTGGTTGTCGAGATAAGCGAAGTAGGCAAAATAGACGACCAAGACAGCCACCACCACACAGACCAGGCTGACCAAGCTGACCATAATGATGCGGTTACGGTGGCGCGAATGGCGGACACGTTGCTCGAAAGTCTTCTCTTTGCGCTTACTGGAATCCTCCACCACCGCGCTGGCTCCGGCCGCGCGCGCACTAACCAAGTCGATCTGGGCGTGTGGACGGTGCGCCGAGGAAACGCCCCAGCGGCGCGCCGAGCGCTTCGGCGGGCGTCTTTTCGAAAGCTTGTCCATCTTAGTTGAAGGGGAAGACCCTCTGGGCCAGATGATAGCCGCCTTTGATCAGGGCGTGGCTGGGCAGACGGGCCATGCGTCCGAGCAGGCTGTTGTGGAGCTTGCGATAGGTAGCAGGCGCCGACGCCTTAAGCTCAGACCAAAGCTGGGCGCGTTCGGCATCGAGACCAGGACGGCCATTGATGATCAAGAAGACATTGCAGATCACCAACATCATCATCAGGTAGCCGGCGAGATAACGGCCTAGCTGGGGCACCAGGCTGCCGTCCAAGGGATCCAAGGCCGCCATCATCGTCCGGGTGACCAATAGCTGTTGGTCGATCCGCCCCGCCATCACCTCCTCCTGCACCGACTGGCCCTCACGCCCGATGAAATAACGATAGAGCGGCAGAGGCGCATAGTAGAGCTTTTCCATCTTGGGCAGGGGCAGATAGACGAAGAGGTTGTCGACATAGAAGGTATGCTCGGGCAGGTGCAGGCGGGAGAGCAGCTCCCGTCTATAGATCACCGAGTGCATCAGGATGTTCTGCCAGGGTTTGAAGGATTTGATTTCTGACCAATTAAAGATTCGGCCGGCTGGTAAGACCTTGCGGTAGCCGATTGTGCGAGTGAGTTGTTGACTGGGCTTCTCATATACATAATCACATATCAAGACGTCTGGGCGTTCGGCTTTAAGGAGGTTAAGGGCTTGCCCAAGGCAGCTCGGACTAAACCAGTCATCGGCGTCTAAGACCTTGAAATATTCGCCTTGGGCCTCGCTTAAACCGGTGTTGACTGCGCCGCCATGGCCGAGATTGCAGGGATGATGGACAGCCCGGATCAGCTCAGGGTGCCGCGCTTGCCAGGCATCCACCGCCTGGGGCGTGCGCCCGTCTGTCGAGCAATCGTCAACTAGGATGACCTCGACCTCAGCCTCGCGCCCCCGGCAGCCCGCCAAGATGCTCTCCAAGGCGTGGTCAAGGTAGTCCGCAACGTTGAAGCAGGGGATACAGAAGCTGATTAGCACAGCCTAAAGCAGCTGACTACTCAAGTCCAGGGCCCGGCGCACGATCTCGTCCATGTTGAAGTAGCGGTATTCGGCCAAGCGACCCAGGACATGAAAGTTATCCAGGCTGGCAAAGAGGTCGAGGTACTTCTGGTAGTGGGCTTGGTTGGCGTCAGAGATCACCGCATAATAGGGAATCTGACTAGCTGGATCGGTGAAAGGAAGCGAGTATTCTTTCATGATGGTGGTCACGTCGAGGTCTTGACCGGTCATGTAGGTGTACTCAGTGATACGGGTGTAGTCCTGGCTCACTGTATAGTTGACGGTACCGCAGGGCAGCAGGTGTTTTTGCTGATGGGTCTCACACTCAAACTGAAGGCTGCGATAAGGCAACAGTCCGAAGATGGTATTGCAGAGACTGTCCAGGGCGCCAGTGAAGACGATCTGCCCGCGGTAGGGGCGCCCGGCGAAGCAAAGCGCCTGGAAGGGCTTGGCCTGGGTCAGCTCACGGGCCAACTCAAGCTCGCCTGCGCCATTCTGGAGCTGGATCAAATCACGCGCGTCAAGGTTGGTGAAGACCTCGATCCCGGCATGGTCGAGCAGCCGCTCGAACAGCTTGGTGTAGCCAAGAGCCGGCATCCCCTGGTAGGGGTCGGTGAAATAGCGGTCGTCCCGCCCCACTAGTACCGGCACCCGCCCGGTCACGCTGGGGTCAAGCTGCTCGGGGGTGAGTCCCCACTGTTTTTGGGTGTAGAAGAGGAAGACGTTTTTGTAGACGAAGTCAGCGAGCTTCTCTAGCAATGCGTCTTTCTGCTCGCGCAGCTCGATGATCGGCACTTTGGTGCCCTCGCCGAAAGTGTCTATCAGTTTGTCCCGAATCGCTCGGGCCTCGCTGGGCGAGAAATGCTGCTCGATGGAATTGAGGTTAAAAGGCACCTCGGTGTACTTGCCATAGATGTCGGCCAACACCCGGTGTTGGTAGTCTAGCCAGTCCGTGAAACGCGAGAGGTAAACGAAGACCTCTTCGTCCTTGCTGTGGAAGATATGCGGCCCGTAGCGGTGTACCAACACCCCGGCCTGGTCATATTCGTCATAAGCGTTGCCGCCGACGGTGGCGCGGCGCTCGATGATGGCGACCTTACGTCGACCCCGTTCAGCCAGCTCCCGGGCCACCACCGCCCCGGCAAATCCGGCACCGACCACTACCGCGTCGAAGTCATGCAAGCAGGCCGGATCGAAAGCCTCCTGCTTGGCGTCATGTAAGTTAAGCATAGGCAAAAATTATAGCACAGACACGCTCGACCTCCCACAAAAATAGACCTACCCGGAGGTAGGTCTATAGGCGTGGCTGAAAAAATGAGAATTTCGAAGACACTTGAAATTGCCTTGGGATGATATATGCACTCGTAAGTAGAAATGCGGCAATTTCAAGTGTCTCCGTTTGGGAGTGGGTTAGAGGGCGCTGCAGTCTTAGGAATTATCTGATTTGGTCTTCAGGTCGCTGCCCAGCGTGACACCTATGACTTGGGTGGAGTTGCCCCTTTGCACGGTTACTTCCACCTTGTCGCCGATGTTGTGTTCGCGCACGCTGATGATCACCTCATCGGCAGATGCTATGGTCTCGTCATCGATCTTAGTGATCACATCGCCTTTCTTGATCCCAGCCTGTTCGGCCGGTGACCCTGCTACCACGCTTGCCACATAGGCACCGCTGGTCGCCGAGATGCCAAGCTGCTTGGCGGTTTGGGCGTTGACGTCGGCGAGGCTCACGCCCATATAGGCATGCTGTACGGTCTGGCCCTTCATCAGCTGGTTGGCGATGTTCATGGCGTAGTTGACCGGGATGGCAAAGCCGACACCGGCGTTGCTGTCGCTATTGGAGGCAATCACCGCGTTGATGCCGATCAGGGCGCCCTTCTCATCGACTAAGGCGCCGCCGGAGTTGCCGGGGTTGATGGCCGCGTCAGTCTGGATCATATTAGCGTAGATGCTCTCACCGGTCGAACTACCGGACTGGCTCTCGCTTTGCACCGTGGTCGAACGGTACTTGGCCGAGACGATGCCGGTGGAGACGGATTTCTCAAGGCCATAGGGACTGCCAACGGCCATCACCCACTCCCCCACCTTGACTGCGTCGGAATCGCCGACGCTGATCGGGGTGAGCCCGCTCGCATTGACCT
>JAISGO010000036.1 GCA_031263025.1 Coriobacteriales bacterium | reverse complement strand
TGCCACAGCGACCACCGTACCGCCCTCGATGGATATGTTCATAGCATAGGTCATAGCCGAGGAGTTATAGTTTCCCCCTGCACCTATACCCGCGCCGGGGCCTCTCACGTAGCTACCCGAATTCGGCGATGTGCCCATTTTGCCACCTTGGGCGAGTACGGTGCCGTTCTTTATAGTTATGTTACCCTGAGAATTCGAATTGCCGTTCAACATACCCGTGCCGATGCCAGCGCCGGTATCGTAGGTCTGGGTTACAGAGCTGGAGAGGGCAATAACCGTGCCGGTCGTGTCAATAAGTATGTCACCACAGCTCAAGGTGCCCGCTTGCGCTCCCGAGCCGATACCGGCCCCGGTATAGGTCTGACCAGTGGTAGTCGCGATAGCGACCACGCTGGCATCGTCGATGATCTGGGTAGTGCCACCGCTCGCCTCTTGGCCTCCCCCAATCGCAGCAGCGCCCGCCTGGCTACTGGATTGGTTCGTGGCGCTCACGGTCACCGAACCACCGATGCTGATGGTCCCGGAAACTTGTCTACCCATGCCGCCGATAGCCGCAGCTGGAGTGCTAGTACCGCTTTTCGCGCTAAGGGCCCCAGCGCCAGTAACTTTAAAAGTCGTTCCAGCCATCACATGCACGCCGCTATTCTTCCCCACACCGTTGGCAATGGTCGTCGTGCCACCGGCTATGTCCAAGCCAAGGCTCGCGCCTGTGTCTAAGTTAATACCAGGCGCGCTGACTGCCGGACTGCAATCCAGGTCCCCTATCACGTTGAGGGTCGCACTCACACCGTTCGCGACACTCAGGGCATGATGTACGCCCACACTCCCGCCGTCGTCTGCGGTGCCGAACTTCCCGTCCGTCCCGGAGGTCACGATGTTGGTGGTCGCCTGGTCTGTGCCAGCGCTCGCGTCAGTGCTGATATTGATGGCTTTACTGGTCTGGATCACGGCGATATTGTCGGACAGGTTCTCCCAGACATCGCCTGTACCGGAGATGTTGGAGATACTCACTCCACCGACCGCCGAGTACTGGAAACCAAGGCTCCCCACGGTAGCATCCATATAAGTGTACTCGCCCACCTGTACCCAGCCAGAACCGTTGTAGCTCGCATACACAGGCAGGACGTCACCAGGCCGGTAGCTGCCACCAGCGGCGTTGACTGCTGCAAGCGAGGGCGCCGTAAAGGCCAAGGTCTTGGCCGACTGGACCACTGCATCTGTGGCGATGGCACCGCTACCATCGGTCGCGTCTCCGCCGACCTTGACCTTCGGAGGAGAGAGGAAGCGCTTTTGGTCGACAGAATAGTTTTTGTCCAAGTCACTTGAGGAAAGGACGGCGTCATAAAAGCGGAAGGCATTCATCCCACCCACCGTCTGCTGGCCCGTAACTGTATTCATAAACCGAATCTCTGAGAGCTGGTTGGCGGTCAGGGACAAGGTCGAACTAGCATTCTTGACTGTCCCATTAACGTCCAGGCGCACATGCAGGCGCGAACCATCCCAAGTCACCGCCACCTGTATGAGGTCCCCAGTGACGATTCCAGCGATGCCGGGGATGTCAGTGATTTGCCAAGCCGGGTTCGGGCTCGTAGTGTCAAGATAATCGAGACTTACGGTGTTGTTTGCGCCGAAGTCATCAACCCCCAGCCACCAGTTCGTGCCACTCGAAGACAAACCCTGTGCCAGCATGAATTGGTGCCCGCAAGCGTGGGAGCTGCCAGACACGTAGCCGACCCATTCGAAAGTAAAGGGCTTGGTCGCCTGGGGTGTGACGCTAAGGTCTGCATAGCGGTTAGTGCCCGCTCTTTCATCGGCCGCCGTCGCATAGAAGCTGTTCGCATTCCACTGTGGATTGCTCAGCGTGGCATTGCCAAAACGCGAACTCTCAAGGTTTTTCCAAGTACTCGTAGAAATCGAGTGTTTGGTGTCACCCTTTCCTGTGTTATCGAGAGCGTCATAGTGGGCCAGCAGGGCGTCTTGCACGTAATCACTGGTCGAGGCATAAGGCAGATTCGCACCATTGAGGATGACCTTATCGCCGCCGGCGACAGCACCCACGGTGGGGCTGAGCGAACTGATAGTAAAAGGCAGACCAGCCGCCTGGGCCTCGGGAAGCCACCTGAAACCACGAGGAAGCGAGAAACGTAGGGGCAGAAAAGCAAGCAGCAAGACGAGCAAGCCCGAGACTAGGATGGTAGCTGGGTTGAGGGTTCTGGCGCAGGGGCGAGAGGCAAGGAAAGAAAAAACCCGGCGTCTGAACGGGCGTCTAAGCACGCAAACGCGCGGCGCCTTATAACAGACGCGCAGGCAAGTTTTCTTGCTCGGTCTCATCGCTCCTTCCTTTCCTAGCCCTGATTAAAATCCTGAAGCCTACAATTAAAAATGGCCGTAAACTCTCCGAAAGATATTTTAGTTGGGAAAAGTATTTACACCTGCTCGGTCATTGCAGGACATATTTTTATCAAGGCTGGTAGAGAAGAAGTGAGCGGAGTAAAACAGAAAATTTTATGTTCGGTATATGCGGAAAAACACACTGCTTAAAAGCTGCTGCCACTAACTACAGCTAACGCAGGCAAAAGAAAACGGCAGCCATCGGCTGCCGTTTAGAAATATCAGATATGTCAGCAGCGCTTAGCCGAGGCGACTGAGCAGGTACTCCTGCCATTTGCTCTGACGCTGGTAATAGGCGGCTTTGGGATCGTCAGCGGCAAGTGCGGCCAACTTGTCCTTGCAGTCAGTGAGCTCTTGGTTGCAAGCATCCCGGTCGATGGTGGAAGTATCAAGGGCCTGGGCGGCAAGCACCACGACCTTGTCTCCGTCAGCTTCGACGTAACCACCGGCGATGGCGAACTGCCGACCCTGATCATGTTCGTCCTCATGCACGGTCATGGTACCCATACGTAAGACACTGACATAGGGCGCAGCGGAGTTCATGAAGCCATAGTCGCCTTCGAGGCCGGGAGCAGAGACCAGCTCGACCTGGGAGTCGTAAATCATCTCCTCCGGCGTGACTATCTTACAGTCAAACTTGCTCGCCATTATGCTTCGCCTTTGGCTTTAAGCTCATCATAGGCGGCGTAGACGTCCTCGATTGCACCCTTGTAGCGGAAACACTGCTCGGGAATCTCGTCGCACTTACCGTCAACGATGGCGGCAAAAGAACGCACCGTGTCCTCAAGCTTGACATAGACACCAGGATTGCCAGTAAAGACCTCGGCGACATGGAAAGGCTGGCCTAAGAACTGTTGGATCTTGCGGGCACGGTTGACGATCTGCTTCTGCTCCTCGGAGAGCTCGTCCATACCAAGGATTGCGATGATGTCTTGAAGGTCGCTGTACTCTTGCAGGATCTCTTGGACGGTAGTGGCCACGCGGTAGTGCTCCTCGCCGAGAATCTCGGCGGAAAGAGCGCGCGAAGTCGAGGCCAGGGGGTCGACTGCCGGATAGATGCCCAGCTCGGAGATGCTCCGGGAAAGCGAAGTGGTCGCATCCAGGTGGGTAAAAGTCGTAGCCGGCGCCGGGTCGGTCATGTCGTCGGCAGGCACGTAGACGGCTTGCACCGAGGTGACCGAGCCCGTCTTGGTCGAAGTGATACGCTCTTGCAGGTCGCCCATCTCGGTAGCCAAGGTAGGCTGGTAGCCCACGGCCGAAGGCATGCGGCCGAGCAGAGCCGAGACCTCAGAGCCCGCTTGGGAGAAGCGGAAGATATTATCGATGAAGAGCAGCACGTCCTGACCTTGGTCACGGAAATACTCGGCCTGAGTCAGACCAGCCAGGCCGACTCGCAGACGGGCTCCGGGCGGCTCGTTCATCTGGCCGTAGACCAGACAGGTCTTCTTGATTACGCCGGATTCGGACATCTCCTTGTAGAGGTCGGTACCCTCACGGGTACGCTCACCCACACCGGTGAAGACAGAAGTACCAGCGTGCTCCTGGGCAAGGTTATTGATCAACTCTTGGATAAGCACGGTCTTACCAACGCCGGCACCGCCGAAGAGACCGGTCTTGCCGCCCTTGATATAAGGCTCGAGCAAGTCGATCACCTTGATGCCGGTCTCGAAGACCTCAGTCGAAGTAGTGAGTTGGTCGAAGTCGGGAGCCGGACGATGGATTGGATAGTACTCCTTGATCTCAGGCATCTCACCGCCGTCAATCAGCTGCCCGGTCACGTTCCAGATGCGGCCGAGGGTGCCCTCGCCTACCGGCATCTTGATCGGCGAACCGGTATCAACCACATCGAGGCCACGTTGCAGGCCATCGGTCGAAGACATCGCCACTGCACGTACCAAGTTGCCGGGCAGATGCAGCTCGACCTCCAATACCACGTGAACCTTGCCAATCGGCGTGTCAGCATCAATCGTCATCGCGTTATAGATCGCAGGAATCGCATCTTGGGCAAATTCGACATCCACAACCGGTCCGACTACGCGGACGATCTTTCCAATATTAAGCTTTTCTGCCATCTTTTCTCCTTAATTATCCTCTAAGGCAGCGGCGCCGCCTACGATCTCAGTGATCTCAGTGGTGATCGCACCTTGGCGCACGCTGTTGTAGACTCTCTCAAGCGTAGTGATCATATCAGAGGCATTGTCCGAAGCCGCCTTCATGGCCTTGCGCCTGGCACCCTGCTCGCCTGCCGCGCTGTCAAGTAGCGCATGGTAGAGGCGGGTCTGCACATAGGAAGGCAGCAGCTCATCCAGAACCTCGGCGACACCTGGCTCGTATTCGAAGGCACCGGATAGCTCGGCAGCCGAGGAAATATCAGCCGCTGCGGCCTGGGCCTGCTCGACCTTCTCCTTGGTGTCATGTACGGCGGCAATCGCCGACTGGTCGCCATCGATCTTCTCTGAACCCTCACCATCTGCGTATTTGCCAAAAAGGTATTGGTTGACCGGGAGGATCTGCTCTTGGAGGAGAACTTGGTCAGCGACGTTTTTGCAATGGTTGTAGAACAAGACCACTTGATCGGCGCGATGAATCAGGTCTCGCCCCTCAACCTCGGCCGAGACCTCGGTCAAATCGTCGTTCAGGGGCTTGGTATAGGCGGCTACACAGTAACTACCAATCTGGCGGGCATGGGAGATCTGGGGATCGGCTGACATGTCATGGAACTCCAAGACCGGCTCGAGCTTGCGGTAGCGGAAGTAGGCCAGGCCTTTCTTACCGGTGGTGATCACCTCGCAGTGGACGCCCTCAGCCTGTCGGGCCATCACGTACTGTTCGGCTGCGCGCAAGACGTTGGAATTGAAACCGCCGGCCAGACCGCGATCAGAGGTGATCACGATAACCAGGATGTTCTTGATCTCCTCATGCTCCTGGAGGAGTGGATGGTCGGCGCTGGAAGCGCCGCTCGAGATCGAATCCAGTACCTCGAGCATCGCCTCACTGTAGGGGGTAGCCTTGACGATGCGCTCGGTGGCATGGCGAATCTTGGCCGTCGCCACCATCTCCATGGTCTTGGTAATCTGCTGCATCGACTCGACCGAGGCGATGCGCTTGCGTATGGCTTTTAGATCTGGCATACTCAGGCAGCCGCCTTAGTCGGCGCAAAGGTCTTCTTGAAAGCACCGATACACTCAGTCAAATCGGCTTTGAGGTCGTCGGAGAGCTTGCCATCGGCGACAATTTGCTGCATGGTCTTGTCGTGTGAGGCATGCATGAACTCAATCAACTCACTGCGGAAGCGTAAAACGTCCGAAACCACCAAATCATCAAGGAAACCCTCGTCACCGGCATAGATGGAGACGATCTGGTCTTCTACCGGCATCGGCACATAGCGGCCTTGCTTGAGCAGCTCGGTCATCTTGGAGCCGCGGTTGAGCTGGTCTTGGGTGGCCTTATCCAGGTCGGAGCCAAACTGGGCGAAAGCCTGCAGTTCACGATAGGCAGCAAGGTCGAGGCGCAAAGAACCTGCCACCTGCTTCATGGCCTTGAGCTGGGCGTCGCCACCAACCCGGCTGACCGAGATACCGACGTTGACCGCAGGGCGCTGGCCTTGATAGAAAAGGTCGGTCTGGAGGAAGATCTGGCCATCGGTGATGGAGATGACGTTGGTGGGGATGTAGGCGGAGACGTCACCAGCCTGGGTCTCGATGATGGGCAGGGCCGTCAGCGAACCATGGCCGTTCTTCTCGGAGAGCTTGACCGCGCGCTCAAGCAGGCGGGAGTGTAGATAGAAGACGTCACCGGGATAGGCCTCACGTCCGGGTGGCCGGCGCAGAGTCAAGGACATCTGCCTATAGGCGACGGCCTGCTTGGAGAGGTCGTCATAGATGCAGAGGACATGGCGTCCGGGATTGTCGGCGCTGGCCGGCTTGCCATCGGCACCGTTGTAAATGAAGTACTCACCCATCGCGCAACCGGCCATCGGAGCGATGTATTGCAAGGGCGCGCTGTCGGCGGCGGTAGCGCTGACCACGATGGTATAGTCCATCGCGCCATAACGCTCGAGTGTCTCGAGTACGGTCGCCACCGTCGAGGCCTTCTGGCCGATCGCGACATAAATGCAGATTAGATCCTTGCCCTTGGAGTTAATAATGGTGTCCACCGCGATGGCGGTCTTACCGGTCTGACGATCGCCGATAATCAGCTCACGCTGGCCACGGCCAATCGGGATCATCGAGTCAATGGCGAGGAGCCCTGTCTGCATCGGCTCGCTCACGCCCTCGCGCTCAATCACGCCGGGGGCCTTGAACTCGACCGGGCGGCTACCATCGGCCTTGATCGGCCCCTTGCCGTCAAGCGGCATACCGAGGGGGTTGACCACACGGCCGACGAAGTCTTTGCCGCAGGGCACCTCAACGATGCGCCCAGTGGTACGCACCTTGTCGTTCTCCTTGATGGCTGTCACGTCACCGAGTAACACGGCGCCGACTTCGGTCTCTTCTAGGTTTTGGGCCAGGCCGTAGACGGTCTGACCGCTCTCGCCCACGAACTCCAACAACTCACCGGCCATCGCGCCTTTGAGGCCATCAATACGGGCGATACCATCGCCGATCTGGATGACCGAGCCCTCTTCACGGGACTCGACGCTGACATTGACCTTCTCGAGCTGGGAGCGGAGGGCTTCGTCAATTTGTTTGGCTGTAATCTCTGCCACTATCTTTCACCTCCACGCACTTGGCTAAGCACTCGACGGGCCCGTTTCAGCTGAGCTGAGACAGAGGCGTCAAGTACTCGGCCGTGGGTACTGATTATGATTCCTCCGATTAATTTGGCGTCGACGTGCTCGCGCAGAAGGACATCACAGCCAAACTCTTGTTGATACTTATCCAATAGGCCTTGGCGGGTAGCCGCATCCAGTGGCACCGCCGTGGTGACGTCCATGAACTGGGCCCCCAGGGCCGCTTCGGCACCAGCCGTGTAGGCGTCGCGCACTTGGGCGAGCAACTTGAGGTCGTCACGTTCGAACATCACCTTGAGCAAAGCGAAGAGGCAGTCAGCGTCGGCGGGGAAAAGCCGACGTGCCAAATCAACCTTGGCCTCAGCCGCAATCCCCTGGTCTTGCAGGGCCTCTTCGAGCTCGACGCTACCACGTACGGTCTCAATCAGCTGTTGCAGCTGACCGGCCAGGGCGAAAACGGTCTCGCGACCATCGGCCTGTGCCGCTTCTAACAAGACCCCTGCGTAGACTTCGACGACCCGCTTGGTGATGAGGCGGTTGTTAGCCACGGAGGTCACCCGCCTCTTTCACGTACTGCTGCACGATCTTGAGATGATCGGCATCGCTTAAGTCTTTGTTGATCAGCTTACCGGCCACTAGCACCGCGAAAGCGGCGGCATTAGCTTGGAGCTCAGCCACGGCGGCTGCCCGCTCGGTGGCCATAGCTTGCTCGGCGGTCTGCTTGATGCGCTCGGCCTCTGCGGTCGCTTGTTGGGCGATCTCGGCCTTGGCCTTCTCGGCGGTCTGCTTTGCCTGGGCGATGATCTCGGCAGCCTGCTTCTGGGTGTCAGCGAGGTTATCCTGGGCCTGCTTGAGCAGACCTTCGGCCTCAAGCTTTGCCTTCTCGGCTTCTTCAAGCTGCGACTTGATGGTGTCGCGGCGCTTGTCGATCATGCCGATGAAAGCCGGCCAGCCGAACTTGCCAAGCACGATCAGGAGCACGATGAAAGCGATCAGCATGGGCAAGAACTCGCCCAAAGTCGGGATCAGCATGCCAAGACCGAGCTGGCTCGAAGCCCCGCCCTCGTCCGCAAAGGCTAAGGTCGGCAGAAAGCTGAAAGAGCAGACCGCAGTGCAGGCGGCAAAGCCTACGCGCGTTGTGATTTTCTTGATTTTATTAGTCATCTGTCTGTCTTCCAATCGACCCGGACTCTAATGGGCGATGAAGAAGAGCACGAAACCGAGCAGACCGAGGGCCTCGGACATAGCGGCGGAGAGGATGAATACGGTGAAGATGCGGGAATACATCTCAGGCTGACGGGCCACGGCCTGAGTCGCACCAAGACCGGCCAGACCTACGCCGATACCACCGCCGATCGCGGCCAAACCATAACCTAACACAGCTAATGCAGTCATATTGAACTTTTCCTTTCTATGACTTCAACTAACTAAATAACCAACTATCCCTAATGTTCAGAGGTCGCCAAGAAAACATAGACACTACTGAGCATCGTGAACACATAAGCCTGGATGACGGCCACGAAAACCTCGAGGGCGTACATCACCACCAAAAGCAGCAACCAGAGCAGGCCGATACCGCCGAAAGCGACGGTCATGCCGCCCAGGCTGGCAATGGCGGCCTCGATGAAAAGGCTGCAAAGGGTGGCCAGGACGCCGAGCATGATGTGGCCGGCGAACATGTTGGCGAAAAGCCGAACCGAGAGGGTAAGCATACGCAGGAGATTGGAAATCAGCTCTAGGATCCAGATGAAAGCGCCCAGCGGCCAGGGCTTGATCCCGGCCGGTCCGATGCTCTTGATGTAGTGCCAGCCGCCCCGGGCCTTGACGCCCTGGACGGTGTAGTAGATATAGGAGATGAGAGCCAAACAGACGGTCACACCCATGGTGCCGGAGGCCGGACGCAGACCGGGGATGATACCGAACAAGTTGGAAAGCAACAAGAAAACAAAGAGGGTAAGCAGGAAAGGCAGATGCCGCTTGGCTGACTCCCCGATCACGCCATAGCCGATATTATCAGAGGTGAAACTGACGAAGAACTCCATGATGCCCATGAAGCGGTTTTGGGGAACCAACTTAAGATGACGGGCGCTCACTAGGATCAGGATCAGAGCGAAAAGGAAGATCAGGATGATGAAAGGGGTGAAAGTAGTCGCCCAGCCAATCATGGGCTGGGTGGCTATGTTGGAAACCAACTTACTGACTTCGTCAGATAGTGCGCCAAGTGGGTTCATGAAACTCTACTCAAACTCCTTGAAATATGTCGATATACGGGGTGTTGCTACAGGACACGCTTCATTGACGGTTCGTTCTCAGTTGAGCAACGTAAACCAGTATAACAAAAAAAGGGCGACCGTGCCGGTGAACATAGGCTAAGCCGGCACCTTTTGACGAAGCCAACCGCGAGAGGTCGCCACCACTCTGACAAATTGTAGCAACCCTATACCTAGTACTAGACAGCTGGCTCGCAGCCTGATTCGCCCGGGACGACGCAGCGCAGGCGCACTTGGTAGAGCTGACGGACAGGGTCGAGGCATTTGGTGTTGCCGGCGAAGACCTGGCCGGGGTGGGCGCAGACAGCAAGCTCGATCAGGAGGTGCTCGAAGAGATGGGCATAGCTCGTACCGACGATATTGTCAGCGAAGTGCCCGCCATGCAAGCCTTTGCAGGCATGTCGCCCGAGGCGCGGGTAAGCCTCGAGGAAAGCGGCGGCAAGTTCGGGGCTGAGGCGGCAGTTACCCCGAAACTGGAGGGTAATGCAGAGCATCACAGCCCTCGCGCCGGGGCCACCCGAGGCCCCTGAGAAAACGCTGCCTCCGGTCGGATCCGGCAGCACAGCGCCCCATGGCAGTAGTCATAGTCAACCGACCAGAGGTAAAGCCCATCGGCGGGAGCGCTATCACCGGCAGCTGCGCGCGAACGGGCGGCCAAGACCTCAGCGACCCAGCTTGGATCACGCTGACCCAGGCCGACTTTGACCAAAGTGCCGACCATGGTGCGCACCATCGAATGGAGGAAGGCGTTGCCGGTCACCTCCACGACCAGGCAAGGCTGTCCCAGGACGGATCTGCGGAAGAGCTTGAGCTGGATGAGCTCGCGGCAAGTGCTGAGGCCGCGGGCTTCCAGCGCAGCAGCCGACTTGGCAACGCAGAAGCTCTTGAAATCATGCTCGCCGATGAGCAGGGCAGCCGCTTCACGCATAGCCGCAAGGTCGAGCGGGTGGCGGCGCAACCACCAAGCATGGATGAAGAGGGGGCGCTCCTGGCAGATCAAGTAGCGATAAGTGCGGGCCCGGGCATCAAAACGGGCCGAAAAAGCCTCTGGGGCAAGCTTCGCGCCACGACAGAAGATGTCCTTGGGCAGATCGGCATTGAGCGCACGCTGCAGAAGCGAGGGCTGCAGGAGCCGTGCCGAATGAGTGAGCATTTCAGGTTTCACAACAAAGGAGATTATTTGGCCGAGGGCGTGTACACCGGCATCGGTGCGCCCAGCGCAAGCCAGGACAATCGGCTGGTCCAACAACCTGGTCAGGCTCTGTTCAAGTTCTCCCTGCACAGAGCGTTGTCTGGGCTGACGGGCAAAACCTGAAAAATTGCTGCCAAGATAGGCGATTTTTAGGGCGAATGTTGACACTCTATTGTACTTTCGTTACCCTCTCGTTAAAAAAAGCTGCCATAATAATAGGCGTGCGATGTAGAGAAAATCCTACCTCCTTTCTAATAAACATTACAGCATCGCATCTTGGGCAAGGGAACCCCCGCTGACTGAACACAGCGGGGGTTCTTTCTTTTATTATTCGGCGCATTTGGGGTTCGCGCCAGCGCTCATTTACCCTAGTAAACTTCGCCCTGTCGCTTACCTCAACTGCATCCGAATAATAAAAGAAAGACATCGCATTATCTCGATAGCTGTTGCCAGGATTGTTGCACCCCTCATTACCGGCTAGGCAACTTCGGCGTGCTGCAAAGACCCAAGCGCACTCAAATAGAGAAGAAGCCCACAAGACAGCTCAGTGGCGCAGTTCGGCGCCGAACTGTTTGTTCAGCTTCTTGACGATGCGAGCGAGCTGCTCTTCAGCGGCATCTTGGGTAAGGGTGTGGTCGTCGGCGCCGAAGCTGAGGTTGAAGGCGAGCGATTTCTTGTCTGCGCCCAGCTTAGCCGGGTCGCTGAAGACGTCGAAGAGCTCGGCTGACTTGAGCAGGCTGCCACCAAATTTGAAGATGGCCTGATGTAGGTCGGCGAAACTGACCTCATCTGGTACCACCACCGCCAAATCGAGCGCGACTTCGGGATAATCCGAGAGCGAGCGCACCTCCTTGACCTCGTGAGCGGCTTTGATCAGCGCGTTCAATTCTAGTTCGAAAGCGAATACGGAGCCGGAGCAGCCAAAAGCCTGCGCGGCCAAAGGATGAATCTGGCCGACCCAGCCAAAGACCGGCCCCCCTTGGCCTTTGACCTCGGCTGCCTGCCCGGGCTGAAGCCAGGCCAGCTCGGTCGGGCTGAAAGCGACCTGGACGATGCCGAGATGGGCGAGAATTCCCTCAACCACACCTTTGGCATCGAAGAAGTCGAGACCGTCGCCGCAGATCACGCCTGCCACCAGCTTGCGCTCCTTGGGCAGCTTGCGTCCGGCCTTGGCAACGAAGACCCGGTCAAGCTCGTAGAGTAAAACCTGGTCTGTGCCGTGGTTTTGGTTGTAGGTGACGCTCTTCAATAGGTTTGGGATCAAGCTCTGGCGTAACACCGATTCGTCGGCGACAATCGGGTTGAGCAGCTCGACCTGTTTGCTCTGCTCGGCCAGGGGCATGCGCAGCTTGGCCATGTCGCCCGGTTCGACGAAAGCGTAGGTCATGGTCTCAGAGAGCCCGGAAGCGCGCAGAAGTTCACCGATCCGCTGCTCGATCCGGCTTTCCCGGGAGATCTGTCCGACCCGTCCGCGCCCGCCCGGCAGGGTGGCTTCGACCCGGGACATTCCCCAGATGCGCAGCACCTCCTCGGCCAAATCGACCGCCCGGGGCAGATCCGGCCGGAAGGTCGGCGTCTGCACCTGAAGATGGCGCTCGCCGGCGTCTTTGACCACACAGCCGAGGCGCTCGAGGATGCTTTGGACGTCGGCGGCGGGAATCTCCGCGCCGATGAAAGCATCAAACCAGGCCAGGTCGAGATCGAGGTCATAGGTCGGCTGCGGCGTCGGGTAGACATCAACTAAGCCCGCACAGAGGCTGCCACCGCCCACCGCCGCCATCAGCTGAGCGGCGCGTAGGCTGAAGTCAGCACAAGTCGCGGCATCAACGCCGCGTTCGTAGCGCTGTGATGCCTCGCTGAAGAGCTTCAGCGAGCGCGAAGTGCGGCTGGAATGACCGGGGTCAAAAGCCGCCGCCTCAAGCAGGATATTGGTGGTGTGCTCGGTAACTTCGCTGTTGAGGCCGCCCATCACGCCTGCGAGGCAGACGGTCTGCCCCGCTCCAGCGGCGGCATTGCCGTCAACGATGGCGGCGATGTCCGGGTTGAGCTCACGCTCGATGCCGTCCAAGGTGGTGAATTTCTCCCCTTCGCCCGAGGCCCGCACCACAATGTGAACCTTGCCGTCGGCGCCCTTGGTCAAAGTGTCATAGTCAAAGGCATGCAGAGGCTGGCCCAGTTCATACATGATGTAGTTGGTGACGTCGACGATATTATTGATTGAACGGGTGCCGCAGGCCTCGACCCGTTCGGCCAGCCAAGCAGGAGAAGGCCCGACTTTGACGTTTTTGATGAGACGGGCGGTGTAGCGGCTGCAAAGGGCCACATCATCGATGGTCACGTCGATAAGGTCGGCGGCGTTGCCGGCGGTATTTTCTGCAGGAGATCCTGAATCAAGTTCAGGATAACAGGCGGGTTGTTCATCACTTTCCAGCAGCTCCGCAAGCTCGGGTAGGCGGTAGGGCTCGTCATAGACCGCTGCGACCTCCCGGGCCACGCCCAGCACGCTCATGCAGTCTGGGCGGTTGGGGGTGATCTCCAGGTCAAGCACGGTGTCGTGCTGGCCGAGGTAATCGGCCAGGGGTTGGCCCAGCGGCGCGTCCGGCGGCAGGATCATGATACCGGAGGCTTCGTCGGAAAGGCCGAGCTCGCGCTCGGAGCAATTCATGCCACAGGAGGCGATGCCACGTAGCTTGGACTTCTTGATCTTGACTCCGCCCGGCAGCTCAGCACCGATCATGGCAACCGCCGTCTTGTCGCCGGCTGCGAAGTTCTGGGCGCCGCAAACGATCTGCAGCGGCTCTGGCTGCCCGTCTGCGCCGAGGTTGACCGAACCTACGTCTACCCGGCAGAGCCACATGTGATCCGAATTCGGATGCGGCTCGCGCTCGGCGATCTGTCCGACCACCACACCACTGAAACCGCCGCCGACGTCGATCACGCCATCCACCGCGGTTCCGGTCAAATCGAGTCGGTCTGTGAATTTCCGGAGGTCAGCCGCGTTTTTCAGTTCCGGCAACGCGACCAGGGTCTTCAACCATTTCAAGGATACTTTCATGAGATAAATTATAATGTATCAATGGGCCAGCGTAGCTCAGTTGGTAGAGCATCTGATTTGTAATCAGGCGGTCATGGGTTCGAGTCCCTTCGCTGGCTCCAGATTCTTCAACTATCCCGGCATAAATCGCTCTGCCTGTCAGCTTATTACCCTTAAGGTAACTGCGCTGTCAGTCAAAGCGATTTCTACTCGGGATATCTGAAGAATCGACTCCAAGCTTTTGTTTGTCTATTTGTCCTATGCAGCATCGTTTTCAGTTTTAGGCGACAGCCGGGCGCCACCCGCTATAATCTAAGTTATGCGAACTGAACCCACGATTATCATCCACGGCGGTCGCAGCCTAAGCGGCGCAGTCAAGGTCGAAGGCGCCAAGAACTCCGCTTTGAAATTGATGGCCGCTTGCCTGCTCTGCCCGGGCCAACATAGCCTCCACAACGTCCCCCAGATCGCCGACACCAAGGTGATGGCCGACCTGCTACGCGGCTTGGGCGCACAGGTCAAGCACGACCGCGGACGCCTCGAGATCGACAGTAGCGCCCTCACCGGCTTTGAGGCACCCTATGAGCTGGTTTCGCAGATGCGCGCCTCGACCGCCGTGCTCGGCCCGCTTTTGGCACGTACCGGGCGAGCCAAGGTGGCAATGCCGGGCGGCTGTCAAATCGGCAGCCGCAAACTTGACATGCATATCCGCGGCCTGGAGGCGATGGGGGCGCGCTTCGAGCTCGAACACGGTTACATGGACGCCAGCGCCCCGGCAAACGGCCTGGGCGCGGCCCACATCCGCCTACCCGGCCCGAGCGTAGGCGCGACCGAGAACCTCCTGATGGCGGCGACTTGTGCGGACGGCGTGACCACCCTGGAGAACTGCGCGCGCGAACCGGAGATCGGCGACCTTGTGCACTTCCTGCAAAGGATGGGCGCCCCGATCGATGCCAGCCTGCCTGGCACCCTAAAGATCACCGGCGGCGCCCGTTTGCATCCGGTTAAGGACTACGAAGTGGTCGGCGACCGCATCGAAGCCTGCACTTACATAGCAGCTGGCGCCCTCTGCGGTGGTCCGGTCACGGTCACCGGAGTGGATCCAGACCATCTGCGCAACCCCCTGCAAAAGCTCAGTCGGATGGGGGTGCAGATCGTCTGTGGCGAGCGCAGCATCACCGTGGCCAGACGCGGTAGGCTTGCTGCGACCACCCTACAGACCCTCCCCTATCCCGGCTTTCCCACAGACGCACAGTCCTTTTTCATGGTGCTCTGCAGCCTTGCTGACGGAGAAAGCCGGATCGAGGAGACCATCTTCGAAAACCGTTTCATGCTTGCCGATGAGCTCAACCGGATGGGCGCACGGGTCTCGACCTATGGCAATATCGCTTCCATCAAGGGCGTAACGGCGCTTTCCGGCGCCCCAGTGCAGGCACCTGATTTACGCGGCGGCGCGGCTTTGGTGCTAGCCGGCTTGGTCGCCGAGGGTGACACCATAGTCAGCAACGTCCACCATATCGACCGGGGCTATCAAGACCTCTGCGCGAAGCTCACCGGCCTCGGCGCGAAAGTCCGGCGCATCGGCTGATTTTAGGCCTTTGGCAGGGCCTTGTTGTCCGCTTGGTAACGCTTGTGCCCACGCTGCTCGATTGGTCTATAATGGAAGCATTATTTTATAATTATTGGGGGCTCTGCCATGGCTTTTGACAATAATCTGATAAAACTTGCCAACTACCTGGATCACGCCGACGAAGCCGTCAAGGCCGGACAGGACAGCCTTGCGGTACACCTTTACTTGGCGGCTTTCGATTTGGCTGAACAGGCCCAGCCGGTGCCCTCCAAACGGGTGATCGACGGCCTGCACACAGCCTGGCTTTTGGCCTGCAAGCACAGCGACCGCTCGACCGCCGAGACCATCTTCGACGACCTTGAGCCTTTCTCTTCCCCGGAAGAGATCGAGAAGCAGGTCTCCGACCTGCGCAAAATGGCGATTGACCAGCTCAAAGAGCAGGGTGTAGACACTGACCAACTCGATGAGTTAACCGAGGCCTTGAAAGAAGAACTGCCGGACGAGGTCTGGGAACGTCTGTGCGACCTCGGTCTGAACGATACCGACCACGACGATAACGCGCACACAGAAGAGACGGACGCGGAGGGCCCGATCCTGCGCGGCCAGATCACCCGCCAAGACGGCACGCGTATCCAGGCCTATGAGGTCAAACTGCCGCTACCGAGCAAAACCAAGCCCAAACACAAGCGCCACCAAGAATCCCGTCACCATCGTTTCAACTACCTTGACCTCCAGGGCTTCGACCAGCCCTTGGCCGAGATGCAGCGTTTCGGCTTCGCCCATGCCGGTAGCCAACGCTTCGCGGATTTCCTCAAGCAGACCGAAAGCTACCACGGAGCCAACGGGCCGGTGCTGACCAAGCCTTTCTTCTTCAGAGGCAATTGCCGCGATGACCTGAACAGCTTCGCCTGGGCGACCTGTGGCGAGATCGACTGGCCGACGTTCCAAATCGGGGCAGAGTTAGACGAACAAGGATTAGGCACCATCAAAGAGTGGGGGCCGACCGTGAAGACTCCTTTCGGCGTCTTTCCCTCCAACCAGATACCCTCCCCAGCCTTGCTGGTATTGCAGAACGTCGACTTGATGCAGCGCCTCTTCGACGGCGACCTAAGCATGCCCGATGACGACCCACAAGAGGGGCTTTCCCCTTTCGGCTCCAAGAAGACAGTTGACCCGGAAGACCTCGATGCGATGCGCGACGACATCCTGCTCCGTATCAAGATGTTGAAATCCCAATCTGACCTTTTCATCATTGCGACCGCCACCGACGCCTCAGCGGTAGGCGAATTGTTGACCGACGCAATCGGCGACTATCAACTGATCGAGGTGGCCGATCCCGACCTGGCCTGCCGGCGCTTCCTGCTGCACAGCTTCGCTGAGCATCATCCGGCTTTCAAGCAGGTTGACATCGCCAAGCTCGCTTTCATGACCCGTGGCATCGGTCGGCGGGATCTGCTCAAGGCTTGCCAGAGCGCCTCTGATGAGGCTTATCAGAACAGCTTGAGCAGCAAACATTATCAGATGTTGAACCTTGAGGATATCCTCGTACACTGCTTAGAGTACATCAGGTCGGATAGTGCCACCTACCGCCAAAACGAGCGTTATTTAGAACGGCGCTTGGCCGACTCGCTTGACCACTTAATCTAAAGATCAAAACTCGGATTCGATAAGGAAAGGGCAGCCGCTCAGGCTGCCCTTTCCTTATCCTGTGCCTGATCAAGCCCAGGGCACACAGACCTGAGTCTCTTTTGCTCCTTCGCCAAAACCCGGCCAGACACCCGCTATCATAGAAAGCGATGCTCACCAAAAGAGTCATACCTTGCCTCGACGTAAAAGACGGCCGCGTGGTCAAAGGGGTCAACTTCGTCTCCCTGCGTGACGCCGGCGACCCGATCGAACTCGCCGCCGCCTATTCGGCGGCTGGCGCAGACGAGGTCGTTTTCCTCGATATCACTGCCTCGGCCGAGCGCCGGCGCACCACCATCGAACTCGCCGGGCGGGCAGCCCGTGAACTGGATATCCCCTTCACAGTGGGCGGCGGCTTCCATGATCTCAAGGACATGCAAGAGATGATCACAACCGGCGCCGATAAATTGTCGCTCAACTCCGCCGCCGTCGCCGACCCCGACCTGATCAGCGCGGCAGCAAGGGCTTTCGGCAGCCAGGCGGTGATCTGCGCGATCGATGCTAAAAGGGTGACCGGGCAGGACAGTGAGCCTCGTTGGACGGTTTTCGTCCACGGCGGCCGTGAGGACACCGGACTTGACGCCGTAGCCTGGGCCCGCCAGGCAGCATCTGCTGGAGCTGGGGAGATCCTACTGACTTCGATGGATGCCGACGGCACGAAAGCCGGCTTCGACCTCGTCTTGACCCGGGCGGTCGCCGACGCGATCGACATCCCTGTAATCGCCTCCGGCGGCGCAGGACGCTTGACGGACTTCTCGGAAGCAATCAAAGAGGGGCACGCCGACGCGGTCCTGGCCGCCTCGCTCTTCCACTTCGGAGAGCTCTCGATTCGCCAAGTCAAAGAACACCTGGCTGCCTGCGGGATCGCGACCCGGCTGGACTTTTAGACCAGGCGGCCTTTCAGATACCAGGTCTTGGCTTCGCTAATCTGCACCAGGGCTATCTTGCCAGCGAAGTCAGCTGGAGCGGCGCCAGTCGGCAGGGGCGCATGCACGGTCTGGTTTCTCGGGGATCTGCCGGAAAGCATCTGAGGATCACGCTTTGAGGCGCCTTCGAAGAGCACCGGCAGGATTTGGTCGAATTCGGCCTGATTGGCGGCATAGGCCTGCTCCTGCACCAAGGCAAGCAAGCGGTTGAAGCGCGCTTGGATCTGCTGGTGCGGCGTGTCGTCGCTGAGTTCGGCCGCCTTCGTGCCGGGACGGCGTGAATAGATGAAAGTGAAGACCTGGCTGTAGCCAACCGCCTCGACCAGCTCCATGGTGGCCTCGAAATCCTCCTCGCTCTCACCGGGAAAACCCACGATGATGTCGGTCGAGAGGGCGATCCGGCCCTTGCCACTATCCTGGCAAGCCGCCTGCAACCGTCTGACCAAATCAAGGTAGTGCTGACGAGTGTAGTGGCGCCCCATCGCCGCGAGCACCCGGTCAGAACCGCTTTGCACCGCTAGGTGCAAGGCTGGCATCACATTATCCAGCTCAGCGAAAGCCGCGATGGTAGCTTCGCTCAGGTCCTTGGGATGTGAGGTGGTAAAACGGATCCGAGGCACGCCACTGGCCGCCACCGCCCGCAAAAGCTCGGCGAAGCGAGGCTGGCCATAGAGGTCGCGGCCATAGGAATTGACATTCTGACCGAGCAAGGTGAGCTCCTGGACGCCGTCTGCCCGCAAGCGCTCAACCTCTTCCAGCACTTCCGCGAAAGGTTTAGAACGTTCGCGGCCACGCACATAGGGCACGATGCAGTAGCTGCAAAAATTGTCGCAGCCGGTGATGATCGGCAGCCAGGCCGCCCAAGGATGTTCACGGCGTACCGCGCTGCTGTCATAGCCTTGGCCCAAGGCCGCGGTACCGAAGACATAGGAAAGGTTGGGCAATTCGGCTTTCAGAGCCTCGCCGTCGCGCTCGCCGATGCAGCCACCGACGCAGATGATCTGGTCGCTCCGGCCTAGTGAGGCAACCTGGCCGAAGAGGCGCTCGTCGGCTCGCTCGCGCACACAACAAGTCATGAAAACGACCAAGTCGGCAAGGTCAAGGCTGGCTGCCATGACTAGCCCACGTGCTTCCAGGAGGGTGGCGATCTGCTCACTATCGGCTTTGTTCATCTGACAACCGAAAGTCACCAGCCAATAGCTGCGGGCAGAGCGCTGCGAGAGGGGCAGGCGCAGCTCGAGCGGGAGCGGATCAAGCATGGATGGCGTGATGGCGGGGATGTGAGCTGGGCTGTTCGGAACTGGATTGAGCGGTGTCTTGATGGTCGGGCGGCAGATAGTCCCCGGTTGAGCTGACTTTGGACTTAACGTAGTCGTGGTCGACCTTGACCACCTGGAGGCGAATCGCCGTACATTCTTCGTCACCTTCACCCGAAAGGGTGACAAAACTGGGAACCAAGGCGATGTCCACGCCATCGGCGATCAGAAAGGAACGGGCGATGGTGGCACCTTTGATCGCCTGGTTGACGGCACCGGCACCGATGCATTGGAGTTTGGTGGGCTTGCCGTCCTTGACCATGCCGGCCACTGCCCCAGCGATAGAAGCCGCCGAGGTGCGCTTGGAGATCTTGAGAAATTCGATGTTCTGTCCTTTAGCCATGCGCTACCCTTTTGAAGTTCCTTTGTGACCGTTCTTTTATGTTATGAAAACTTATTATAGTGTAAAAGCAGGATTTTGGAGAACTTTTCAGCTTTCCGGCCGAAGCGGCCCCCTTGGGGCCCCTGCTGCCGTCAGGGCCGCGTCGGGATATTGTGTATAATGACTGTTCGCGTTTATTCCACTAGTTTATGAGAAGGTAGCAGATGTACGCAATCGTTTTGACGGGCGGCAAACAGTACAAGGTGTCCGAGGGCGACAGCTTCTCCACGGAGAAACTGGACGCGGCCATCGGCGATGAGGTGGCTCTGCCGGTCGCCTTATTAGTCGACGACAAGGGCAAGGTTGAAGCCGATCCGGCCAAACTGAAGAACGCCAAGGTCTACGCCGAGGTAGAGGATCAGTACAAGGGCGAGAAACAAATCGTCTTCAAGTTCAAGAAGCGCAAGAACTACCGTCGCACTAAGGGCCATCGCCAACAGCTGACCAAGCTCGAAGTGGTCGAGATTACCGCCGACGGCAAACGTTCAGCTACTAAGAAAGCGACCCCCAAGCCGACTGCCGCTGCCAAGAAGCCGGCCGCCAAAACACAGACAAGCCCTGACAAGAAAACAGCCGAAAAGAAGCCAGCTACTAAGACCTCAGCGAGCACGACAAGCAAGAGCACCAGTAAGGCTGCTACAACTAAAAAAACCGCCGACAAAGCGGCGACAAGTCCGGCCAAGAAGGCCGCTGAGAAGAAGGACGGTGACAAATAATGGCACACAAGAAAGGTTTAGGCTCATCCCGCAACGGCCGCGATTCCCAGGCTCAGCGCTTGGGTTACAAGATGTTCGCCGGCCAACACGTGATCCCCGGTAATATCATCGTACGCCAGCGCGGCACTAAGATCCACCCCGGCTTGGGCGTGGCACGGGCCAAGGATGACACCTTGTTCGCGACTGCCGAGGGTACCCTTAAATTCACCCACGGGCGCCAGCATAAGGTACAAGTCGTTAGCGACTAAACAGGGAAAACAGCCATAGGTGCTGAGGGCAGACTTGGTCTGCCCTTTTTTCGTGTTTAAAACCGTATCAGAAGGCCCCAGTGGAGAGTTTGGAATCTGCTATCATAGGCTGGAACAATTAGGAGGCCAAGTATGCCAAAGATCACTGCCCAAGATGTGAAAATCCCCGTCGACGTGCTGGATGACGCGCGCGACCTCTATGTGGAGAACTACCTTAAGGCCACGCGTGCAAGCGGACGCTTGATGCTTTACGCCTGCGACCAGAAGATGGAGCACCTGAACAAGGACTTCTATGGTGAGGGCATCGATCCCTCCGACAACGACCCCGAACACCTCTTCAAGATCGCCGACCAAGGTATCTGCGGTGTACTGGCTGGACAAAAAGGCCTGATCGCACGCTACGCTGCCGACTACCCCGAGATCAACTACCTGGTCAAGATGAATTCGAAAACCAACCTGGTCAAGACCAAACAAGATGATCCATATTCACCCCAGCTCTACTCGCTTGACAGCGTTTTGGCTATGCGTGAGAACGGGGTCAACGTGGTCGGCATCGGCTACACCGTCTATCTCGGATCCGAGTATGAATCGACTATGTTAAGCGAGGCCGGCGAACTCATCGCTGAGGCCCACGCCAACGGCCTGATTGTCGTGCTCTGGATGTATCCCCGCGGCAAGGCGGTCGAAGACGAGAAAGACGCCCAGTTGATCGCCGGCGCGGCCGGTGTGGCGCTTTGCCTGGGCGCTGATTTCGTCAAGGTCAACCCCCCCAGCGCGGCCGGCGGTAAGACCTCAGCCGAGCTCCTCGCGATCGCCAGCGAGGCAGCCGGGCATACCGGCCTAGTCTGCGCTGGGGGTTCTAAGGCTGACCCCAAGGAGTTCTTGAGTAACCTCTACGACCAGATCCACATCGGCGGCGCCGACGGCAACGCCACCGGGCGCAATATCCACATGCGTTCGCTCGATGAAGCTACCCGCCTGACCAAAGCGATCAGCGCGATCACCCTAGCCGACTATCCAGTCGAAGACGCCCTCGCGGTCTTTTCCGGAGAGCGGGACTTCAGTCTTTAGACAGCGCTTAGACAAGCCTATATCGATGACCGGGAAAGGCGGCATACCTTTCCCGGTCGTTTTTTTATGCGTATCATTTCAGTAGTTTTAAACGGGGACACCCTAAATGGAGTACTGAGCCTTAATAGATACCTGTTACAATGAGTGCAGGAGGAATCAGGTAGGAGAGCGGAGTAGATGCGGGTTTACTTGAACAATATCTGGGTCGCGGTCTTGACCTTTCCCCTGATCGCCGCTTTCTGCACGCTGCCTTACGTCATCTACCAATACCGCAAATACGGCTCGATCCCGCTCTGGCGCAGCCTGCTGGTCTTCGCTTTTATCTTCTACCTGCTCTGTTGCTATTATCTGGTGATCCTACCCCTGCCCGAGGATCGTCAAGCGGTCGTTCCTTATGCTACCACGCCACAGCTTGTTCCCTTCCACTTCGTCCAGGTCTTCTTGGCTAATAACCACCTTACCCTGCACAACCTAATCAGCTCGCCAATCATTTACGGGGTCTTCTTCAATATCTTGCTCACCCTACCTTTCGGCATGTTCTTGCGCTATTACTTCAGGGCCAATTGGTGGCAGATCACCTTAGCCGGTCTGGCCCTCTCCCTTTTCTTCGAACTCACCCAACTATCGGGCTTATACGGGCTATATGCCCACCCCTACCGTCTCTTCGATGTGGACGACTTGATTCAGAACACCTGCGGCGCCTGGCTGGGCGGGCTAATCGCCCTACCCCTGCGCCATCTGCTGCCCGACATGCGCCAAGTCAATGCCAAAGCGAGGCTCCATGGCACCCGGGTCTCCCTGATGCGACGTGCTTTCGCTTTCTTGATTGACCTGACCATCGGTGGTATTTTAGGGTTCTGGCTGAGCAGCCCTTTGGCCTTGCTGGTCTTCTTCTGGCTTGTCCCCTGGCTCAGCCACGGCCGCACCCTCGGACATCTGATCCTCAAACTGCGCATCGTCTCCGATGCGCAGCGCCCTCCCCAGTCACGCTCTGCGGATTCCCCTGCTATAGCCCCTGTATCGACGGGGACACCGAGCGAAGCACTCATTCGCCCACGGGCGCGACAGTACCTCGAGCGCTACGGCAGCCTCTACCTTTTCCTGTTCGTGCCCTATTGGGCAGTGCGGTGGTTAAACCAGCTCGACTTCAACCACCTGGCCGCGAGTAACCTGAGGGTCTTCAGCTTCTTGCAGGGTGCCCAGGGACTAGTCGATGCCTTGTGGCTGCTTTTGATGGCCGTCTGGCTCGTTTCGCTGGCTGTCCGCGCCCTACTGGCCTGGCGCCGGCAGAGCGCCTTGGTGATGTTGAACGAAAGGATCAGCCACACCTATCTGGTCACGAAATGACGATCCCGGTGGTAGGCTCGCGCAGGCAGAAGGGGTTCCTCAATCGTGGCAATGCGCTCGGTTAGCCTACAATATGGATATGGAGGGACAGAAGACAACCCAGTTCGAGCAGTACCGCGATAAGTTCTTGGCTTTCCAGCGCGACGAAGTGACTGACCACCGGCTCTATCACAAGCTCGCCCAGCTGGAAAAGCATAGCGACAACCGCGACGTCCTCTTGGCGATGTCCGAGGACGAAGACCATCATGCCTCTTTCTGGCGGCGCTACACCGGTCAGGTCGTCAAACCCAGACCTTTTAAGCTCTTCTTCGTCGCCTTAGCCGCCCGGGTCTTCGGCTATACTTTCGTCCTGCGCCTGCTTGAGCGTGGCGAGCATGAGGCGGTGCATAAATACGGTCAGTTCCGCGGTATCGTGCCAGGCATCGAGCAATTGATCATAGACGAGGCCGGACACGAACAGTCCCTGATCGCCACTCTCGACGAGGAGCGCCTGCGATACGCCGGGGACGTGATGCTCGGCCTGAACGACGCCTTGGTCGAGCTCACCGGATCAATCGCCGGCTTCACCCTCTCGATGCAGAATACCCGTCTGATCGCGATGGCTGGCATCATCACCGGTATCGCCGCTACCCTCTCGATGGCCGCCTCCAACTACCTGGCCTCTGAGACTGCCCAGGCAGCAAACAGCATCAAATCAAGCCTCTACACCGGGGTTGCCTATTTGGTCACGGTGGTCTTGTTGGTGCTGCCCTATCTACTTTTCCCGAATGACCTCTACATCGGCGCCCTCATCACCATGCTCGCGATTGCGGTAGTGATCATCGCCATCTTCAACCTCTATCTTTCCGTAGCCCGGGGCGGCAAGTTCTGGTTCCACTTCGGCCGCATGGCGGCGATCTCGCTTGGCGTGGCAGTGATTTCCTTCTTCATCGGTATCCTGGCCAAGATGCTGCTCGGAGTCAACGCCTAAGCTTTAAGCACTTCGTGGGACTATTTTCCGCCTGAGGCCGTGCCTGGGTCGAGGTCGAATGCGAGTTCTGCAGCCGCGCACTCGCGGGCGATAGCGTTAACGCAACTGCGGCGAAGCTTGTTTGAGCAGGCGACCTCGACCCAGGCAAGGCTTTTCATCGCCCCCCCAACTCCCCCATCGCCATCGTCTCTGTACCCATTTTGGATAGGCTATCATAACTACAACCCAAAGAAGGAGGACTGCAATGCCCGCATATACGACAGACAAGATCCGCAACATCGCCCTCGTGGGAAGCGACGGGGCCGGCAAGACTTCGCTGGTCGAGGGGCTTTTGCGGGTGTGCGGTAAGTCGGACAAGTTTGGTTTCGACTTCGCGCCGATCGAATATAAAGACCATAAGATCAACCTGGTCGATACCTCCGGGGCCGATGATTTCATCGGCGACACCATCTTCGCCACCGAAGCTTGCGAGATGGCTACTTTCGTAGTCGACGCCGTGGATGGCCCCAAGGTCAACACCCTCAAGCTCTACAACATGGCAGACAAGGAGCAGCTCGCCCGCTCTTTCTTCATTAACCACATCGACAAAGAGGGCGCTGACTACCAGCACGCCATCGACGTCTTGGCTGAGAAATTCGGTAGCCGGGTCGGCCAGGTGACTATGCCGATTGGCCAGGGCACGGACTTCAAGGGCATCATCGACATCATCAACATGGTGGCCCGCTACCACACAGGCGGCAAGGAGACCACCGAGGAGATCCCGGCCGAATACCTTGAACGGGCCCAGGCCGCCCGCGACAAACTGTTGGATCTGGTGGCCGAGGCCGACGACGAGCTAATGATGAAATACCTCGACGGCAACGAACAGCTCAGCCAAACCGAACTGGAGAGCCTGCTTGGCAAGGCCATCACCCAGGGGATCTTCATCCCCTCTTTCGTCGGTTCGACCGTGATTGAGCAGGGCCTGATCGGCTTTCTCGAGCAGGTCATCACCTACTTTCCCACACCCGACGCACATGGGCCCTTCTTTTTGGCTGGCGGCGAGAGCATGAGCGTCGACGCCAACGCCGAGACCTCTGCCTATATCTTCAAGACCGCCTCCGACCCCTTCCTCGGCCATATCAGCTTCGCCAAGATGCTGGGAGGCACGGTCAAAGCCGGCGCGGAGCTCGGCAACGCCGCCAGCGGCAAGAAGGAGCATATCAGCCGGGTACAGACCTTGGATGGGGCCAAGACCACGGACATACCGGAGGCCGCCGCCGGCGACATCGTGATCTTCCCCAAGCTGGCTGACGTGCACACTGGCGACAGCCTCTCGGCGTCCGGCAAGGTCGCGGTGGTGCCGCCCAAGACGCCGGAGCCGCTCTACCCCACCGCGCTTGAAGCCGCCGACAAGAAAAATGACGATAAGCTCTTTGAGTTCCTCGAGAAGCAGGCCGAGCTCGATCCCTGCGTCAAGCTGGTGCGCGACCCCCAGACCCACCAGACCGTCCTCTACACCCTGGGCGAAGGCGCCACTAAGGCCATCCTCGACCAGGTCAGAAGCGGCCTCAAGGTCGATATCAACATCCTCGAGTTCAAGATCGCCTACCGCGAGAGCATCCGCAAGACCGCCCAGGCCGAGGGCAAACATAAGAAGCAGACCGGCGGCGCCGGCCAGTACGGTGACTGCTACGTCCGCCTCGAGCCCAACCCGGGCCTGGGCTATGAGTTCGTCAACGAGGTGACCGGCGGCCATATCCCACGCGGTCTGATCCCGGCAGTGGACAAAGGCATCCAGGAGGCGATGGCCGAGGGCTTCCTCACCGGCAACCAGATGATCGACGTCAAGGCCGCTGTCTACGACGGTTCCTACCACCCAGTCGACTCCAACGAGATGGCCTTCAAGTCAGCTGGCCGTCTGGCCTTCCGCAATGCCTGTAAAGACGCCGCCCCCTACGTGTTGGAGCCAGTCGCCACCCTCGAGGTGACCTGCCCGGAGTCCGCCAGCGGCGCGGTGATGGGCGACCTCACCACCAAGCGCGGCAAGATCTCGAACATGTCCAGCGACTCCCAGGGCAACTCTGTAGTCACCGCCAGCGTCCCTTACAAAGAAGTCATCACCTACGCCCGCGACCTGCGCCAACTGACCCGCGGTTTGGGTTCTTATAGCCTCTCTTTGACCGGCTACGAAGAAGTGCCGGCCGAGGTGCAGCAGAAGATGGCCGCAGACTATCAGGCCAAGCGCGAGGCAGGCAGCAAGTAAAAACAGCTATTTGGCGCATTCGGCCTTTGCCGTACCCCTCGATACCGACCAGGTAACTTCGGCGTACAGCAAAGCTCCAACTGCGCTCAAATATCTGCTTTTACAGGCTTTTGAGAGGCTATTTGGCGCATTCGGCCTTTGCTGTACGCCTCAGCAACCCATGCAGGGGACACTCTATAGAGTGTCCCCTGCGTTTTCAGGGCTTTCCACAACCATTGCTGTTCAGCCTAAGCTGCGCCAAAGGGGTAAGATAAAAGGGCTATGACTGCCCCTCAAATAGCCTCCATCCTCATTTTCGTTGCCGTGATGGGGGTAATCATCTCAGAGAAGATGCACCGCACCACAGTGGCCATGATCGGCGCCTGTGTGGTGATGCTGAGCGGGCTTTTACCCTTTGACGAAGCCGTGGCCAATCCCTCCCCGATGGATCTCAATACCTTGGCTGTCTTGATTGGAATGATGATCTTCGTGGCAGTGGCCAAGGAGTCGGGCCTCTTCGAATACGCTGCGATTTGGGCGGCCAAATTGGCCCATGGTCACCCTTGGCGGATCATGATGTTCTTGATTATCGTGACCGCTGTACTCTCGGCTTTCCTTGACAACGTCACTACCGTACTCTTGGTCGGGCCGATGACCTTTATGCTCTGTCGTGAGATGAAGACCTCACCGATACCATTCTTCATCTCGCAGATCATGGCCTCCAACATCGGCGGTACGGCCACCATGATCGGCGACCCTCCCAACATCATGATCGGCAGCCAGTCACACTATGATTTCCTCGACTTCCTCAACTACAACGCCCCCATCGTGATCGTCATCTTGGCAGTCACCATCATCTGCTTCTACTTCCTCTACGGGCGCAAGCTCAAAGTGTCACCTGACGACGCCCGCCTGCTCACCCAGCTCGATCCCGGCGAATCAATCAAGAGTAAGCCGCTCTTCTTCAAGAGCATCGTGATGATCATACTCATAATCGCAGCTTTCCTCCTCCACGGCAGCCTCGGTATCGAGTCCGGGGTCGTAGCTCTCAGCGCCGGCGGGGTAATGCTGGTGATCGGGCGCCAGGACATCGAGAAGATCATCCATGAAGTGGAGTGGACGACAATCGGTTTTTTCGCCGGCCTCTTCATCATCGTCGGAGCGATGTCGCATACAGGAGTGCTCAACATGTTGGCCCAGGAGCTAGTGCATCTTGCCCAAGGCCAGGAAATCCTCGCCTTGGTGGCGGTCCTGGTGGTCAGCGCAGTAGTGAGCGCCTTCCTCGACAACATCCCCTTCGTCGCCGCCATGATCCCGGTCTTGACCAGTATGGGCGCGATGGGCATCGACGTTCATCCGCTGTGGTGGGGGCTTTCTATCGGGGCCTGCCTAGGTGGCAACGGCACCTTGATCGGCGCCTCGGCCAACGTGGTGCTCTCGGGTATATCCAACAAGAAAGGCTACCCCATTAGTTTCCTCAAATACATGCGGGTCGGTTTCCCTTTGATGTTGGTCTCGGTGGCGATCGCGGGGGTCTATATCGTCTTCCGCTTCCACATCGCCGTGTAAAAACAGCTATTTGGCACATTCTGGCTTTACAGCACTGCTCGGTACCGACTAGGTATCCTCGCTATGCTGCAAAGACCAGACTGCACTCAAATATCTGTTTTTGGGGGGTTAGCTATTTGGCACATTTTGGCTTTACAGCAGCACCTTATTTTTTCTTATTGCGCCCGCGCGGATTATAGTAATGGGTCCAAACATCACCGAAGAGGCCGAGACGCCAGAGGATGATGCCGAAAACGACCAGCAGGGCAATAAAGATGAAGAGGGCGATGAAACCTGTGGTGCTGGCCATCAAGATACCAGCCAGCGCCAACAGAGCAGTAAGCCCCCAGACAATCAACACCGCCTGAGGAGTGGTCCAGTTGCGTTTGATCAGGAGATGATGAAAGTGGCGCATGTCCGGTCGAGTGACTGGTTGGTGGTGGCGGATACGCCGGATAATGGAGAGCAGGGTGTCGACGAAGGGGATACCGGCGATGATCAGAGGCACGATCAAAACGATGAAGGTTGGAGAGCGCATCACCCCGACTAAGGAGATAATCGCCAGCATCGTCCCCAAAAGATGTGAGCCAACGTCACCCATGTAGATCTTGGCCGGCGCGAAGTTGTAGCGCAAAAAAGCAAGGCAGGCCCCGACCAAGACCACCGCCATCATCGCCGCCTCGGCCCGGGCCTTACCATAGGCGATCACGAAAAGGGCGATCCCGACGATGGCCGTGACCCCCGCAGCCAGGCCGTCCAAGCCATCAATCAGATTCATCATATTAACGAAGCCGACGATGTAGACCACGGTCAGAAGATAAGTCCAAAGCCCGAATTCAATAAAGTCCGGCCCGCTCACGAAAGGGTTCTGGATCTGGGCAAACTGCACTCCGCCGATGCAGATGAGCAAAGCCGCCACTACCTGGCCAAGGAGCTTTTGCCACCAATGGATCTGCCAAATATCGTCAACAGTAGCGACCGCCAACATCACTAACACCCCAAACATCACGACCAGGTAGTTGATCGGCAGGTGCCCTTGTGAGAGAAAGAGGCCATTCCAACCGAGTAAAGCCTCACCCAAGCATTCGAAAAGAAAAGCAGCAGCCATCCCGCCGAACATGGCTAAGCCGCCCAAACGGGGTACGGCGGCGCTATTGACCCGGCGCTTACTCGGATAGTCGACCGCATCAAGGCGCCAGGCTAGATGCTTGACCGCAGGTACGAGGGCGAAAGTGACCACGAAAGTGACCGCCAACAAGGCCAAAGCATGGTAAGCACCGAACATTATCGCGAGCCCGCTGTCAAGACAGCCTAGATCCTATTGACTGCTGGTCGCAGTACCACCGCCACTAGTACTGGAGCTCTTAGTATTACTCACATCACCGTCGGTGCTCGCCGTGGTATCAGTAGCGGCGTCGGCGGTCGGAGTCAGACCGGCCTTGATACGCTGCATCATGGTATTGAATGCTGTCTGATTGACGACGATAATCGAACCCAGGCCAGCCTGGGATCCCACGTCCGAAGGCACGGTCGCGGTATAGATGTCATTGTCGACGCTTAGACCCTGGAATTTCAGAGCCAGGGCGACCAAGTCGGTCGCAGTCATATCAGTCTTCACACAGGTCGCCAAGTCCCCCACCGTCGAAGGCAGCTGCATCACGTTCTGGTCGAGCACCTTACGGGCGATTGCGGAAATCACCTCTTGTTGGTTTTTCATCCGTTGATAGTCACCGTCTGGATAATTGCGACAACGGGCAAAGGCCATCGCAGTAAAACCGTCCATAGTCTGGGTGCCAGACTTGATCCAGACCCCCCGGGGATCGCTGGTCTCCCCTGCCTGAGAGTGGTGCTCGATACTCTTATGAGGCACTTGGTACTTAGAGACGTTGATGGTGATGCCACCGATCTTGTCGATCAGGTTCTGCAGGCCGGTGAAGTCAATCTCAACGTAGTGACTGACTTGCACGCCGCAGAGCTGCTCGACTTGGGTGGTGATACCGGCTTCAGCGCCAAAGGCAAAAGCCGCGTTGATCTTCTGCTGGCCGTGTCCGGGAATGGTCACGACCAAGTCGCGCGGAATGGAAAGCTCGGTGACTTTCTTGTTGATGGGGTCGAGGCGGGCCAGGATAATCGTGTCGGAACGATGACCGAGAGCCGGGTCGTTCTTACGCGCATCTGAGCCGATGATCAGGGTATAGAAAGGAGAGTTCATGTCAGTGCTGGTCAAGACCCCTTGTAAGGAGGCTTCAGTGGAGGGGTCAAAACCCAAGTCGGTACTGATGTGGTGGAGGTATAAAGCTACCGCGACCCCGCCTAAGCCGAGTAGCAGCACCACTGCGACCAAGATGCCGATGATGCTCTTCTTGGCAAGCGAGGTGCCCTGCTCTTTCTTCATCGCCTTCAGGCTGGCGTTGGCACGGCTGAACTTCTGAACGCCTAAGCTGCGGCGCGACTGCGAACCCTGTTGCTTGGATCCGCTACGGATGTGGAGCTGACTCCGCTGGTTGCGTTCTTCCGTTTTATGACTGCGTGGCAATGGCACGCCTTTCCATTCGTTTTCGCACAGTCCCTAGATTATACCGCAAACCCGACAGGGGCCGAGAAAACTAGGCGAAAGGGTTGTGGCGCAGCCTAAAACTTATAGTCAATCCGACAAGCAGCAAACAGATAGACAAGTCCTGCCAGTACGGCAACCCCCAAAAGGAGCGCTGTCCAAGGGCCCGGCCACATCAGGCTGGGCACCAGGGCTTGCGCGCTAGCGAACTGATCGGGGATACCGGCGACTTTGACCAAGAAGTAGACCGTCAGGAACGCCGCCATTACCGCAAAAGCAAAACTGAGCCTGCTACGTTTAATCAAAGGCAGCGAGCTAAGTAGACCAACAGCTGAGATCAAGACTGCGATAACCGTGAAGAGCAGCACGTAAAGACTGGTGAAAAGCAGAGAGGGATGCCAAGTAATAACGCCATCATGGTGTTTGACCTGGGCGAGCAGGGCATTTGCGGCAGCTTGGCTCGCCCACATATAAAAAAGCGCGACTAAGGCCACCAAGAGGCAGCCTATCAAGGTCGCCAAGATTGTCGCTACAGCCAGCTGACGCCTACTGTAACCAAGCGGCAGGCACTCTAAGAAGAGCCGCCGTGAAAGCTCGGCCGTCAGACAATACTGCACCACCCAGCCAAGGGAGAGGAAGAGCAAACCCATAGCGAAAACATGGTCAGGCAAGGCGTAATCACGCAGAAGCGAGTTGCCGTTCCAAGTGAAGACGGCGAAGATGCCGAGAGCCATAACCACACAGGTAGCGAAAAACCAAAGGTCAATCCAGAGTACACGGCGCAGGGCAATCCCGGACAAGCGCAGCAAAGCCCGACCTGTCCGCCCGGCGGCCAGCGGAGCGGTCTGGGCTGGCTCGAATGCCTTGACATTTTTAACAATGGCCTCACTCATCGGATGCCTCCTTTAGAACCCTAGAGCCCTTAGTCAGTTTGATGAAAGCGTCATTAATCGAACCATGCTCGGCGCGTAGGTCATCGGCTTCCTCGCAAAGCGCGATTTGGCCCCGGTCGAGGATGACCACTTGGTCAAAGAGACGTTCGGCTTCGCTGATGTAATGGGTGGAGATGATCAGGGTGCGGGGGTGGGCAGCCAGATCGCGCAGGATCTCCTGGATCAGGCGCTCGCGCAAAACGGCATCCATACCTAACCCAACCTCATCCAAGATGGTAATTGGGCTGCGCCCGGCAAAACCAAGCACGAAATAAAAGGCGGCCCGCTGTCCAGTCGAATAGCTGGACAAACGACGCCGGCGGGGCACCTGGAAAAGATCGATTAACTCGTCAGCGTAGACCTGATCCCAATCCGGTCGTACTGCGCCGGCGAGCCGCAGCAGGTCACGAGCGCTCAGATAGCTCCAGCGGTCGGAGAAGTGGCTTCCTATATAAGAGACCTCGGACATGATTCGCCTATTCTCAAAGGGAATCTCACCATCTACCCTGACCCTACCACCGCTCGGTCTACGTAAGCCGGCAATCAGGCTTAAAAGTGAACTCTTACCAGCGCCGTTGCGCCCGAGTAAGCCACAGACCCTGCCATCGGGAATCTCCAGGTTAATCCGATGCAGGGCCGAGACTCCCCGTCCGAACATGCCATAGCGCAGAGAGACGTCATCAAAACGTATCTTCATGCTTGCTCCTTTGTCCTCGTGTTCTCGTGATCGATATCGTCGACACCTGGGTCGGCGAGCATCGCCCATAGCTCCTTTAAGCCAATCTGCAGCTGGCGGGCACGGTGCAGCAGGGGTTCGAGGTAGTCGCTGCGAAAACCCTCGCGGTAGCGCTCGCGCACCAGGTTCGGGGCCACCTCGGTCACGAACATCCCCACTCCACGCTGTTTGCGCACCAAGCCCTCAGCCACGAGTAGGTCACTTGCCTTCTGCACGGTGACCGGGGTGATCTTGAAGAGTTCAACCAGGCGGCTATTGGAGGGGATGGCGCTTCCCGGAACAAACTCACCTGCCAAGATCGCGTCTGCGATCGCCTCTTTCACCTGGAGGTAAATCGGTCTGTCGTTGTCGAGCTTGGTTTCCATGCAAGCATTATACATCTATATAAGACCATAATGCAAATGAGGATATAAGGAGGAAGATAAGGAGGAAAAAATGGATTAGCTAAACAACCGGCCGAAACGGAACAGAGCAAAGCAGGGCACAACGATTCTAGTGCCCATCTGGCAAAACGGCCCCGGATGCCCTGCTTTCACCAGGCTTCGTTCTAGCAGCTTGTCTGCAGATTAACGTCCCAACCCCACCGGTCCATCAAGCAGAGCAGCAATCCCCTGCTCGACCTCACTTGGATCATGGTGGCTATCGTAGCGGGCGACCACTTCGCCTCTCTGGTCAACCAAGAATTTGCAGTAAGGGCCGAGCAGATTGCCCGAACGGGTTCCGTCGTGCGCTTTCAACCACCTGAAAAGCGGCGCAGCGTCCGGGCCGTTTACCTGCACTGGAGCAAAACGGGGATAGGACAGGGCCTGGTCGAGCCGACTTAACTCGTCTGTCATCGAAGTGGGCTGGTCTGCAGAACCATCCCTTTGCCCTAGGCATTGCTGACAGGGAAAGTCGAGGATACTAAAGCCTTGGGCTTGGTATTTTTGGTAAAGCCGGTCTAGCGCGGCGCGTTCTTCGCCGTAGCGGGAATCCGGCGCGGAGTTCACCACCAAAAGCACTTGGTTATCGAAATCATCCAAAGCGATCTCGTCACCGGCATTATCCTGCGCCTTAAAATCATAGATCGACATCGTCAACATCCCCTCTCACCCTTTTCACCTTGAAAGATATTGTAGACAAGAAAAGGGCCTAGAAGAGCTGCCGACCTAAGCTGCGGCCTGGCATAGCCGCCCCAGTTTGGTTGTGTTTTGGAGACCGGGAAAGGCCTACTCGACCGTGCCGTAGACCAAGCCCCAGCCGTGACCAGAGATAGCGGAATTAAGCTGGTCAGCTAATCTCTGTCGGCTATAGCGCTGGGGCGGCAACAAGGTCAGAAGCTCCTGCAGATCGGCTGGTAGATCGAAGCTCTCGCCGTAGGTCAAGATATCCAAGCGGCTGACCAGACGACGATCTTGATAGAGGGCATCGATCATGCGCTGGAGCAGGCCAAAGTCCTCCGAATAATAATCTGGCGGATGCGCCTTAGTTGTCTTTGCACTTGCTTCATCCATGGGTTCCCTAGCATAGCACAAGCCACCGGGCCGCAATGTATCAATGGCCCGTTTCATTTGATACATTGAACATATGGCCCAGAGGAGCCTTTTAAGGCACAGGCGATTTTCAAGTTGCCAGGCGTTTGACAATCGCCCGTGCCTTAAAAGGCTGAATGTTCAAATGAAAGATTCCTTTGATAGACGCAAGCCCCCAGGCTAATTAGCCTGGGGGCTTTGACATCACAGCCTGAACTTGGGCGTTTGGGCAGTCGTTTTAGGCTTTAGGCTCTTCAGAGGCGATGTCAAGCTTGGTCACACCGTGCTTGACCCGGTCATGTTCCTCGGCGCGCTTGCCATTATTGAAATGGCCGAGGGTGCCGACCAGATAACCGGTAATCCGGCGGATACGCTCGAAGCCCATGTCCCCGTCATCCTCGGTACGGCCGCAAGCCGGGCAGGCGTCGTCGATAATGCCGTTGAAGCCGCAGACCGGGTCACGGTCGACTGGGTGGTTGATGGCGCCGTAGCCGAAGCCGCAGTCGTGCATGTGGCGCACCACCGCCTCGAAAGCGTCGAGGTTCTTGGTCGGGTCGCCGTCCAACTCGATATAAGAGATGTGTCCGCCGTTAGTGAGGGCGTGGTAGGGGGCCTCGATCTCGATCTTCTTGAAAGCGTTGATGTCATAGTAGACCGGCACATGGAAACTGTTGGTGTAATAGTCACGATCGGTAATACCGGGGAGACTGCCGTATTTCTTGCGGTCGATCAGGACGAAACGCCCAGACAGGCCCTCGGCCGGAGTCGCGATCAGGGAGAAATTGAGCTTGGTCTGCTCGGCTTTCTTGTCGCAGAACTTGCGCATATGACCAATGATGTCCAGGCCCAGGTTCTGGGCGCGCACGCTCTGGCCATGATGCTCGCCGATCAGGGCAACCAAAGTCTCGGCCAAGCCGATGAAGCCGACCGTGAGGGTGCCTTCCTTGAGGACGCTGCGCACCTCATCATCCCAGCGCAGGTTCTCCGAGCCGAGCCAGACCCCCTGCCCCATCAAGAATGGCATGTTGTAGACCTTCTTCTTGCACTGGATCTCGAAACGCTGCAAGAGCTGATCGGCCACCAACTCGAGCTTCTGGTCAAGCAGCTCGTAGAAGAGGTTGATGTCGTGTTTAGCCCGAATGCCAAGACGCGGCAGGTTGATGGATGTAAAGGAAAGGTTGCCGCGACCATTGGTGATCTCGTTGTCGGGGTCAGCCACATTAGCCATGACGCGGGTGCGGCAGCCCATGTAGGCAATCTCAGTCTCCGGCGTGCCCTTGTAGTACTGGGCGTTGAAAGGCGAGTCGATGAAAGAGAAGTTGGGGAAGAGGCGTTTAGCCGAGACCTTCATGGCCTGCTTGAAGAGGTCGTAGTTGGGGTCAGAGGGATTGTAGTTAACCCCCTCCTTGACCTTGAAGATCTGAATCGGGAAGATTGGGGTCTCACCGTTGCCAAGACCCTCTTCGGTGGCCAACATCACGTTGCGCATGGCCATGCGGCCCTCCGGCGTGGTGTCCATGCCGTAGTTAATGGAGGAGAAAGGGGTCTGGGCGCCGGCGCGGGAATGCATGGTGTTGAGGTTGTGGATGAAAGCTTCCATGGCCTGGTGGGTGGTCTTGTCGGTGTCAGCCCAGGCCTGCTTGGCTGCAAACTGCTGAACCCGTTTGGCTTGCTCAGCGGTCAGCTTGTAAGTGCCGGTGAGTAGTTTGTGCTCAGCCTTGACGTATTTGTCAGCCATCTCCAGGGAGGGCCTCACCCCGGCCTTCTTGGTGGCGTCGGTCACGATGGCTTTAGCCTTGTCAGCGGCGTCTTTGAGGTCTGCAATCAGCTCAAGGCCGGCGGCAAGGTTTTTGCGGTAGGCACGCACGTAGCTTTTGGCCACGCCCTCGGCCATCGAATAATCAAAGTTGCAGATGGACTGGCCGCCGTGTTGGTCGTTTTGGTTAGACTGGATGGCAATGCAGGCCAGAGCGGCATAGGAAGTGATGGTAGTGGGCTCGCGCAGCACGCCGTGACCGGTGGAAAAACCGCCCTTGAAGAGTTTGAGCAGGTCGATTTGGGTGCAGGTGGTGGTTAAGGTGTAAAAGTCCATATCATGGATATGGATGTCGCCGTCATCGTGGGCCTTGGCGATATTGGCCGGAATCACAGCAGTCTTATAGTACTGCTTGGCGGTCTCGGAGCCATACTTGAGCATGGTACCCATGGCGGTATTGGCGTCGATATTGGCATTCTCGCGCATCACATCGGAGTCTTTGGCATCCGAGTTGGTGATTTCGTCGATCTTATGCATAAGGGCGGTGTTCATCTCGCGGGCGCGGCTGCGTGCAGCACGATACTTGATGTAGGCCCGGGCGATCTGGACGAAACCGTTTTCAACCAAAACAGTCTCGACCAAGTCTTGGACGGCTTCGACGGTCGGGGTGCCCTCGATGGCACCATCGGCAATCTTGGCCACGACCTGGTCCGCAAGGTCAGCATAATCGTTGTTGGCGCGATCAGCGTTCTCGGCCACGAAAGCCTTCTCGATGGCCGCAGCGATCTTCGCGGTGTTGAACTCTTGGAGCTCGCCGTCACGCTTCTTGATGACTAGCGGAGCCTCCACAAGAACCTTGGCGTTTTCCTGTACTTCTTTCATTTCGCTTCCTTTCAACCACAATATCTTGTGGTATCGTCTTTTTTCTGTGTAGATATTGTAGTCAATCAGTAAGAGTCTGCTCGCGAAAAAAGGCCAAAATCAGGCCCTCACCTAAAAAAGGCTGTTGCGTTTTCGCCCTCTTCCAAAACGCCACAAGAACACGCAGGGGGTTTCCTGCGTCTGGGAAAGTTGGGGTAGCCCACTGAAATAAGCTTGGGGCTTACTCAGATTGATGGGCGAAGTCGTTTTCGATGATACGGGCGATCACCGTGGTCGAGGAAACCGCCTTCACCCCTATCTTGTTGAAGATGCGCTCATTTTTGGGGTTATTGACCCGGGCAATGCAGCGTTTGGCTGAATGGATGATCGTGGCGATCTCGGCGGAGACTAAGTTAACATCATCAGCACCGGTGGTCGCCACGAAGACATCAGCGTTATCAACACCGGCCTCGGCCTGCACCGTCGAGTCGCAGCCATCGCCGTTAATGACCAACACCGCTTTCTCGAGTAGGAGCGAAAGGCGCTCGGCTTTCTTCGGATTCTTCTCAATCACTGCTACCGCATTGCCTTGTTCGAGCAACTCCGCAGCGAGGAACTCACCGATCTTACCGCCTCCGTTGATCACGATGTACATCGGCCTCAGCCCTCCTGTCCGAATGACATGAACCTATTGATCTTAGGCAGTAAACTATGATGCACGCAAGCCAACACGATGTCCCCTGATTTGAGGATGCTATCGGCATCGGGGATAGAATTGGCGCTTGAATCCTTGCGGCTAAAGGCGATGATCTTGAACCGATGGGGCTGCTCAAGGGCATCGATAGTGACACTTTCGGCCCCGATGCTGCTGAGGTCAAGGGCAAAGCGCATCACCTCGTAATCATAGAAACGAGTCACAAAGCCACCATACTCAGAGGTGATCTTATCATAGATGGCGTCGGCCACAAGCTCAGTGCCACAAACATAATCAAGGCCGAGCTGGAGATAGGCGTCAGCCCGGGAAGGGTTGTAGAGGCGCACCAGGACATGTGGAACCGTATGCAGCTTGGAGGCCACCTCGGCAATCATCAGGTTGGAATTATCCGAGTCGGTCACCGCCGCCACCACATCGGCCTCATCAATACCGGCCTCGGCCAAGACATCCTCATCGAAAGCCACCCCGGTCACGGTACGGCCGGAGAAATCCTGGCCTAAGTTACGAAAAGAAGCTGGACTGCGGTCAACCACCACCACGCTGTCCGCACTGCCATTAAAACGTAAGGCTAGCTGCGAACCGACTCGTCCGCAGCCGCAGATGATGATATTCATGACGCCCCCTCCTACAGGCTCTTTAGAGCTTCGACCAGAAGATCGCAGGCCCGCTCCAGCTGTTCGTCATCCAGGCGAACCGGGAGGTCATCGCTGCGACCATAACCCGCCGGGAAACCGTCTTCAAGGCCAATCAGGCTAAGGGCCCGAATACTATGACGCAGGGCCTCGGTCGCCGGCGTCTCGACAGTCTGAAGCGCACAGGCGGCGATGCGTTGGTCGCTCGCTTCCCCCGCTGCGCTTAGGGTGCGCTGGAGGCGCTTGTCGGTGCTATAGGCATGGGGGAAACCCTCGACCGTGGTTACGCTTAAGTCGCCAGCACCCAACGAAGCCAGGTTAACCACCTTGGAGCGCTTCATCTCCTCGGGGAATTGCTCGATCAGCTTGCGCATACCGCTTTGGTGGTTATTACTTGAACCAAGGGCCACAAGCCATACCTCCTTATCAAGGAGGGCGCGGCTGGCGCTGCGCAGGGCTTGCTGGTTCTGCTGTTCAGAACCTCCGAAAGCGCCGCCCTGCCAACTATCGTCTTCGTCATTGAAGTTGTCCCAGGACCCGATCTGTTTGCCCTCTTCACGCACGTCAGCCAGATCCGCCCAGGGATCAGCCTGATCTGCGGCCTGTTCCCGCTTCTTATGGCCGAAACGGGCGAACAGCCCATGACGCTGTTCAGGCATATTGAGCATCCCGCTATGGGCGGCGGCGCCCGCGCTATCATGGCCCCGCGCCTCGACGGGAGCGGCGTCGGCGATGATCATATCGGGCATAATTTGGTCAGATCCGCGGTCTGCGGCAAGATCATCGGGGCTGACCGCCTTGATGATACCCGTAGCGGCCAGGGGTGCAAAGGACCCGGTCTGATTGGATGCCTCATCCTGGTCATCAGAGGTCATGCCAGGGCGGGGGGCGGCCTTAAGGGAAGATGTGTTCGCAGCGAGAGCAGGCACCGGAGCTCCCGCTGTCGCTGCTGTGTCCTGACCGGCTGGCGTCTCGGAGGTGGCAGGCCCCTCGCTTTCGCGCTCGGCCCGGGCGAGGTTGTCGAAATCAGGAATAGTGGGGATGCTCTGGGTGTTGTTGAGGGGGTTCTCCTGGTCAAGCGGCAAGGCTTCATCCTGCATCATCACGGCCGCGATAGCCTGGCTATTGTCCAAGATGGGATTGTCGGCACGTGTAGCGGCTGTAAGGCTGGCTCCGGAGGCTTGGTCTAAACCCGCCGAAGCTTTGGGGGCCCCAGGCGCACCCAAAGCTTCGAGCTCAGTGTCCGCAAGACCGCTCAAATCAATCGCCGGGATTGCTTGGGTAGCACCCAAGGGCGCCGCAATCGACGCCGGCGCGCCGATCTTCAAGGCAGGGTTGGAGGACGGTGTCATGGCAGCGTCGGAAAGCGCAGAGGCACTGCGCGGCAGGGCCTCAAAAAGGCCCTGCTCAGATGCTGGACGGAGCGGATTGAGGGGACGCGAGTCTGGCTCAGGCTCAGACGCGGTATCCGACTCAGCAGCCGGCGGCGTGGGCTCGACAAAAGCCTCTGCAGTGGCCAGACGGGAACGGATCTGATCGAGGTCTGGGGCAGGTCTCCCGGGATGGAGCTCTTCGTTATGTTTCGCTTTGGCAAGGCCAGTGGCAAACCAGGAGGGGGTGACCTTGGTGGGCTGGTCTTGCACCAGGCCTTCTTGGCGGGCCTTTTCCAAGGTCATCTCGGTAAAGCGAAGCTGCTCGGAGATGGGCGGGCGTACTTTGATGTGGGCTCCGTCCGGCAACTGCTCCTGAGCGGGCTTAGCCATCGGCAGGTCGTCTTCGGCTTCGGCGGCGGTTTGCTCTGAGATCGAGGCTGAGTCGGTTTGTTTGGCCTTACCCCGTTCACGCAGAAAGGCAATCCGTTCGCGCGCGCTGATCTGGCCGAGAGGCAGCTGACCAGTCACCTCAGCGGACTGGTCCGAAACAGTGGCCACGGCGCCTGCGCTGGCGGGGAGCGCAGTCGCGGCGGAGTTGGCTAGAGGGATTTGGGCACTGCGAACCGCGCGCTCACGAGGCTTCGGCAGCACAGCACTAAGAGAAGTCCCGGCCGTATCGGTGGAGCGATCTTTGCGGTAGGGGGTACTGGTGGGGGTACTACCTATCTCTGGCTGGAGCGGAAGTCCTGGGCGGATTTTGTCATGGCCGGAGACAGGCGCCGCCTGCGCCCCGCTCACCGGACTTTCTTCTGGCGCTGGCGCAAGTGGGACCGAAAGGTCGGCCGGTGTACGGGCATAACCGCCGCCTGCGGCCAAACGCTCGGCCACTCCAGTCAAGGCGGCGAGGGAGGAATAATTATAGGCAGCCCCGGGCGCATAGCCAGTAAAAGCATCTTTCAGGGTGACAATAAGATTAAAGAGCAGGAAAAGACCGTCAAGCAGGCATAGCAAGCTCACCGCCATCGCGAAAGGCCCGCCGAGGGGCAGGATATTGAGAAAAGTAAGCACGAAAGCGAGCACTACCGCCACACAGGCGGCTAGACGCAGCTGGCGGAAAGCCTTGGAGCTGCCGACTTTTGCGAAAGCCTTGGCGCGGGTCGAATCCATCTGCGCTACCAAAACCACTCGGCTGCTCGGAGAGACTCCTTCGGGCACATAACGGGCAATCACGTTCTGACTGGCCGCATTGGCCGAGACATGGGTCAAAGGATCGATGTTGAAATAGCCCAAGACCAGGAGCAAGACCGCGAGCAAGGCCAGGATGAAAAGGATAGGACTCGGCAGGATACCGAAAAAAGCCAGCACACAGGCCAAGGTGGAGAGCAAGAACAGGAGCAAGGGGCTGAAATCATCGCGCAGGCAAGCCGTGAATTCTTGGGCTTGGGTGGGCAGGCCGCTACTCTGTAGGGCGTCCTCACACAGCTCTGCGACTTTCTGCTCGGCCAAGGAGCCGCCCGGAGCCACTCCCACTTCACTGATCAGGGTCTCCACAAAATCGGTAAGTTTAGCCATAGATCTTCCTCATCGGGAACTGCTTATTATACCGCATTGACCTAGCAGCTCATTTTCACGGGCCTCCATCACGGCGGCCTGGTCATCCTCGATATGGTCATAACCAAGCAAATGTAGGATACCGTGTGTAAGCATCAAACCCATCTCGGCGGGAAAACTTGAATCGAAATCACGCGCATGCTGTGCCGCCACCGCCGGACAGATAACCACGTCCCCCAACATCTGGGCATCGCATTCAAAAGACAACACGTCGGTAGGCGCATCAATCTGACGCCAGCGCTGGTTCAGGGCTTGGATCTCCGCTTCGTCCACTAAGGAAATGGAAAGTTCGACCGTGTCCGCCTGCTTTTCGGCCACAAGAACCCGACGCGCCCATTCTTGGTAGAGGTCGCAGGTCAAGTCGGGCCAACTCGAGCGGTTGTCTAGCAATATATTCACCCTTGCAGTATAAGGCTTTTGGGGAAATCCGGGGCCATCTAAAGGGAGCAGTGAAAACGTCGTCTACGCATGCTGGTATAATCCTGCGATAGTGAAGTTCTACGTTTACAACTTGGGCTGTCGGGTCAACCGCTCCGAAAGCGACCACCTCGAGGCGCTCTTAGAGGCGCAGGGGCTCGAGCGCGGCGGGCTCGCGGACGCCGATTTGATCGTGGTCAATACCTGTACGGTCACTTCTGAAGCAGCCCGCAAATCACGCAAGGCCGCCCACCACGCTCGCCGCCACAACCCCAAGGCGCGTATCATGGTCACCGGCTGCGCCGTCAACATCGATCCGGCAGACTTCGCGGACTTTGAGTCCATCGGCGACAAGGCAGCGCTCGGCGCGAAGCTGAGGCAAATTACCTTCGAAGCAAGCGGACAGCAGGAGCCAGGCACACTTAGTGAAGTGCTCCCCCCTCCTGCTGCCCGCGTCCGTCACGACCTCAAGATCCAAGATGGCTGTGGGCACGACTGCGCCTATTGCATCGTGCGCAAAGCCCGGGGCGGGGCCCGTTCACTACCTGTAGCAAAAGTCTTAGACGGGCTTTCCCACTGGCCAGATGGCGAGACCGTCTTCACCGGGATCGATTTGGGGGCCTACCGAGACGGCGACCTCGACCTCGCTGCACTGCTTCGGCTCTGCTTACCTAGGCTCGGACGGGGACGCATCCGCCTCTCCTCGATTGAGCCGACTAATCTTAAGCAAGACTTGGTTGATCTGATCGCAGAATCAGACGGGCGGATCTGCCGCCACCTGCACATCCCCCTGCAGAGCGGCTCTGATCGTATCTTGCACAACATGTCTCGGCCCTATGACCGGGATTTCTACCTTACTTTGGTCAAGCGTATCCGCAGCCGTATTCCCAAGGTCGCGCTTTCCAGCGATGTCATCGTCGGGCTGCCGGGCGAAAGCGAAAGCGATTTCGCTGACACCATTGAGCTTTGCCAAGCCTGTGCTTTCAGTAAGATCCATGTCTTCCGCTACTCAGCAAGGCGTGGCACCCCTGCTGCCAACATGCCCGATCAAGTTGATGAAGCGGTCAAAATCGCACGCTCCCAGGCCCTGCGCAATTTAGGCCAGCACCTTAGGGCTACCGATTTGGCCAGCCGCGCTGGCAACCGCGAGCGCGTTGTCGTTGAGAGGACAGGCCTCGGCACCAGCGAAAGTTACCATAAAATAAAAACGCCCAGGCAGGCGCGCCCGGGCGATTTAATTGAGATGGTTTTATAGCTTTTTTGTCATTCGCTTCCGCTAGATAGCCTAAATCCCCCACAGGGACAGCTTGCAAGCTGTCCCCCTTGGAGCTTTTCTTGCGTAAGAGCGACCTGCTCTAAATTTCCACCGCTACGCCAGGGCCCATCGTCGAAGCCAGCACAATCGACTTGATATAGCGCCCCTTAGCCGAAGCCGGCTTGACCCGAACGATCTCATCATAGAGGGCGGTGTAGTTGCCAAGCAGCTGTTCGGTTTCGAAGGAGGCCTTGCCGATCGGCACATGGCAGATACCGAACTTGTCTGCACGATACTCGACCCGGCCAGCCTTGAGCTCACCCACGATCTTGGCGACTTCATTGGTCACCGTGCCCAATTTGGGATTGGGCATCAGGCCACGGGTGCCGAGGATACGACCGAGTTTACCGACCTTCGGCATCATCGCCGGCGTGGCTACAGTAGCGTCAAAGTCGAGCATGCCACCTTGGATCTGGCTGATCAGATCATCCGAGCCCACCAGATCGGCGCCTGCCTCAATAGCGGCGTCGGCCTCGGCGCCCTCTGCGAAGACGGCCACTCGCACGGTCTTGCCGGTGCCGTTGGGCAGGGAAATCGAGCCGCGGATCTGCTGGTCGGCTTGGCGGGTGTCGATACCTAGACGAAAATGGGCCTCAATGGTCTCATCGAACTTGGCGCTGGCTAGCTCCTTGGTCAAGGCGACTGCCTGCTCCGCCGGATAGAAAGCATGCTTGTCCCACTTCTCAGCGTAAGCTTTTTGCTTCTTGGTCAATCTTGACATGGTAGGTTCCTTTCGAACTTGTAGTTAAACGGGCTGTCAAGGGCCCTGCTACGATTTTCCTTATTGGACGTATCAAAGGGACGTTTCATTTGATACACTCCTTTGATACATTAAATCTATGCAGCGGCGGCTTCGGCCTCGCCCTCGGCTGCCTCGTCCGCAGCGGCCTCTGGCAGCGTTTCCTCGACGATGTTCTTGCGCTTCTGCAGATAAGTGCCGGTGTCCGCAACACCTTCGACCCGGACACCCATCGAACGAGCGGTGCCCTGTACGACCTTCATCGCAGCTTCGATGTCGTTGGCGTTGAGGTCGGGCATCTTCTTCTCGGCGATCTCACGCAACTGGTCTTTGCTGAGCTGGCCGACCTTCTCGATATGCGGCTCACCAGAGCCATGCTCAAGGCCTAGCGCCTGTTTGATCAGATAGGCGGCTGGCGGGGTCTTGAGCACGAAATCAAAGGTCTTATCCTCATAGATGGTGATGGCCACCGGGATAATGTCGTTGCCCATGTCAGCGGTCTGCGCATTGAACTGTTGAACGAACTGTTGGATATTAACGCCCTTGGCACCCAAAATGGAGCCAACGGGCGGTGCCGGAGTGGCCTTACCGGCTTCGATCTGCAACTTGGCAGTGCTATCGATCTTCTTTGCCATTGTCTTTTCCTTAACTCTGTTTGTCTATATCTCTCACGCCGAGAAGCCCCAGACAAGCTGAGCAGGCTGGCCCGGGCGGCGTAAATGACTCATTGTATTTTAACGAAAACTCGATATTCGAGTCGGGCTCAGTCTTGACAAGATTTGCAGCTACTCTAGGATAATAGAGGGCTTGACAAGGTCGAAAGCGGCCAAATAGCGGGTTTTCAAACCTTCACGATCTGGGAGAAGTTAAGCTCCACCGGGGTCTCGCGGCCGAAGATGGAGACCAGAACCTTGATCTTACCAGTCTCGGCGTTGACTTCGGAGATAGTCGCATCGAACTCCGCAAAGGGGCCGTCGGTGACCTTAACCACTTGACCCACCTTGAAAGATACCGAGGTCTTGGTCGGGGCCTTGCGGTCGGTCTTCTTGGCGATCTTGTTGTATTGTTCGTGGGTAAGGGGCGCAGGCTTACCGCCAGCGCCGACGAAGCCGGAGACGCCATCGATATTACGGATGGCCTGCCAAACCTCATTGGTCATCTCGGCCCTGATCAGCACATAACCAGGGAAGACCTTGGCCTCCTTCTGGATACGCTCACCGCCGTCTTTGATCTCCACCACCGACTCAGTGGGAATCTCAACCTTACGGATCTGATCGGCCAGACCGAGATTATCGGCCAGATGCTCAATCGCGCTCTTGACCTTGTTCTCGTAGCCTGAATACGTGTGTGCGATATACCAGTGTTTTGCCATGCTGCCCTACTGCCTAAGAGCCCATCAGGCTACTAGCCCAATTGAGGATGACCACCATCAGCTGGTCGAGCAGGAAAATCAGGATACCGAAGAAGAGCAGGGCTACCACCACGATCACGGTCATATTCCAGACCTCATGGCGGGTCGGCCAAGTAGTACGGATCACCTCACCCTTGACGCCCTTGAAATAATTGATGATCCGGCTGAAGATGCCGGGCTTCTTCTCGGCTTTTTGCTTAGCTTTTGCCTTCAGCTCAGCTTTAGAGGGCTGGTGTTTTGCTTTCTTGTCCGCCTTAGGCTTAGCTGCTGGTTTAGGCTTAACCGCTTCCTTGTCCGCCGCAGCGGACTTGGGCGCAACGCCGACTTGCGGCTGGGCCTGGGCCTGGTCGCTCGGATTCGCCTTGTTGTGTTTGTTTCTACGTTTCTTCTGTGCCATAGTTTATCTTGGGCTAAGTAGAATTGGCAGGCCAGGAGGGACTCGAACCCCCAACAAACGGTTTTGGAGACCGCCGCTCTACCAATTGGAGCTACTGGCCTGTGTTCTCCCCTATCTCGTCTCCTTATGCAGGGTATGGGTATTGCACCAAGGACAATACTTCTTGAACTCCAAACGATCCGGATGGAGCTGTTTGTTCTTGGTGGTGGTATAGTTACGGCGTTTGCACTCGGTGCAAGCCATAGTAACCTGGTTGCGCATCTTCTCTTCTCTCTTACTCTCTCCACAGTTTCTGAAAGTTTAGATGTGACGAGCGCGTGGGTGGCATTACGCTCGCCACATCTAAACTTTCATCCTGTGCCCGGGTTGTGCCGCAGCAAACCTGCGACACAACCCTTCGACTATGGAATGTCCTTTACTCGATGATCTCGGAAACCTTGCCCGAGCCGACGGTGCGGCCGCCTTCACGGATAGCGAAGCGTAGGCCCTCTTCCATGGCAATCGGGTGAATCAGGGTGCCGGTGATCTCGACGTTCTCGCCCGGCATCACCATCTCGGTGCCCTCAGGCAGATCGACCACACCAGTGACGTCGGTGGTACGGAAGTAGAACTGCGGACGATAACCGGTGAAGAATGGGGTGTGGCGCCCGCCCTCGTCCTTGGTCAGGATGTAGACCTGGCCCTTGAACTTGGTATGCGGGGTCACGCTGCCGGGCTTACAGAGCACCTGTCCGCGGATGATGTCCTCGCGCTTGGTACCGCGCAGCAGGATGCCGACGTTATCGCCAGCCTCGCCCTCGTCAAGGATCTTGCGGAACATCTCGACACCGGTGCAGACCGTTTTCTCGGTCTCCTTGATGCCGACGATCTCAACTTCGTCATTGACCTTGATCACGCCGCGCTCGATACGTCCGGTGGCCACGGTGCCGCGACCGGTGATGGTGAAGATATCCTCAATCGCCATCAGGAAAGGCTTCTCGTTGTCGCGCTTGGGGGTGGGGATGTACTCGTCGATGGTGTCCATCAAGTCCCAGATCTTGTCCTGGGCATCCTTGTCGCCCTCGAGGGCCTTAAGCGCCGAACCACGGATGATCGGGGTCTCGTCGCCCGGGAAGTCATAGGAGCTCAAGAGCTCACGCACTTCCATCTCGACCAACTCGAGTAGCTCCTCGTCGTCGACCATATCGCACTTGTTGAGGAAGACCACGATGTAGGGCACGCCGACCTGGCGGGCCAGCAGGATATGCTCGCGAGTCTGGGCCATCGGGCCGTCGGTGGCGGCGATAACCAAGATGGCGCCGTCCATCTGGGCCGCACCGGTGATCATGTTCTTGACGTAATCGGCATGGCCGGGGCAGTCAACGTGGGCGTAATGACGCTTGTCGGTCTGGTACTCGATGTGGGCGATGCTGATGGTGATACCGCGCTCGCGCTCCTCGGGAGCCTTGTCGATGTCCTCGAAAGCAGTGTAGTCGGCGGTGGCGGTGCCGTGGCTGCCGTCATTCTCCGAAAGGGTCTTGGAGATGGCCGCCGTCAACGTGGTTTTACCGTGGTCGACGTGGCCGATGGTGCCGATGTTGACATGCGGCTTACTGCGGTCGAAATGTTCTTTTTCTGCCATAGTTTTCCTCCTATGAGATAATTAAGGTCTAAAGATGAAAGGCTGTAGCTCTATTCTAACGAATAGGTAGCGGCCGTGGTAGAACTTGGTAGCGGTGATTGGATTCGAACCAATGACGCCACGGGTATGAACCGTGTGCTCTGACCAACTGAGCTACACCGCCATTCTTGCTTGTCTATTTTCGTTTATACTGCGTCGACTGCGGAAAATCGCTTGGTCGATACCACAAGGTAACTCCCGGCGCGATTTTCCTTGTCTCCTTGTCTAAACGAAAATATCCTGCGCAATAACTTCTTATCTTGCACGATACAAGGCCCTGCGGAAATCGCTTGGTCGATACCGCAAGGTAACTCCCGGCACGATTTTCCTTGTCTCCTTGTCTAAACGAAAATATCCTGCGCAATAACTTCTTATCTTGCACGATACAAGGCCACTGCGGAAATTGCTTGGTCGATACCGCAAGGTAACTCCCGGCGCGATTTTCCTTGTCTTCTTGTCTAAACGAAAATATCCTACGCAACCTTGCTTGTCTATTTCATCCCATGCTGCGTCGACTGCGATTTTTTGTTCAGTCATTACCGCCTAGGTAACTCCTTTCACAAAAAATCTTGTCTCCTTGTCTGGAACAAAATATCCGGCGCAACCCGGACTAACCTGGTTGGGAATACTGCTTGAGTCTCTGATGTTTTTCAGACTGCATGGCAAACTTCAATGGTGGGGGCGTAAGGATTCGAACCTTAGTAAGCATAGCTAACGGGTTTACAGCCCGTCCCCTTTAACCACTCGGGCACACCCCCATATTTTGCTTGTCTAACTTGAAAAAAATGGAGCCTGCGACCGGATTTGAACCGGTGACCTCATCGTTACCAACGATGTGCTCTACCTACTGAGCTACACAGGCACGTTCTGCTTGTCTATTCTGCCTTATGCTGGATCGCGATGCTTTCCTCGCTCGGTCGATACCGCAAGGTAACTCCCCTCGCTCAAAAAGACATCCCTCTGCCTAAGGCAGGATATCCTGCGCATAACATTCATACGAATACTGCAATTCGGACATTCTATAGGTTTTCAAGTTGCAAATGGCGCACGGGCAACTATACGTGCAGGCACGCGAAAACAAATTATACACAATAAGAGCGTTATTCGGCGGGAACTTCGCCGGTTGCAACGATATGCAACAAGGCCGCCTCGTCTAGCACAGGGATGTCCAGCTGCTTGGCCCGAGCCAATTTTGAGCCAGCCCCAGGGCCGGCAACCACGTAAGAGGTCTTTGCGGAAACGCTACCCGAAGTCTTGGCGCCCCATCTGCGCAGGGCCGCCTCAGCCTCGGTTCGCGGCATCGCCGCCAGGCTGCCGGTCAAGACGAAAGTCAAGCCAACCAGGGTTTGGGGCTTTTGGGCGGCTTGTTCGGCCGCACTCTGGGAAAAATTGAGGCCAGCAGCGGCAAGTCCCGCGATCAAGTCGAGGTTTTGCTGAGTACGGAAGAAATCAGCGATCTGGTCGGCCATCACTGGCCCTACCCCGTCGACGGCGGCCAGCTCTGTCGGCGTGGCTTTGGCAAGGGCATCAATATCCTTGAAGTGCCCAGCGAGGAGCTCGGCAGTCTGGCTGCCCACCTCGCGGATGCCAAGGCCAAAGAGGACATGGGAGAATGGCTGGGCCTTGCTGGCCTCGATCTGGGCAATCACCTTCGCCGCCACGGTGGGGCCGACCAAGCTGGGCTCCTTGCGGAAATCCTGGGCTTTCTCACGCTTGTTCTTGTCTTTGACCACGAAACGCTGCTCTCCGGTAGGGACCGCGGCCAAGGTGCTCCGGTCTAACTTATAGTAACCAAGCAC
>JAISGO010000032.1 GCA_031263025.1 Coriobacteriales bacterium | reverse complement strand
ACCGTCTCAGGCGCCAAGATCGAAAACGCCTCCGGCGCCGACGTCAGCGCCAGCTACACCATCACCTACGCCGAGGGCACCATCACCATAAACGGCCTGGCCATCACCACCGCCACCATCACCATTCCAACCCCCCAAGCCTACACCGGCAAGGCCCTCACCCCCGCCCCCACCGTCAAGCTCGGTGATGCCGTCCTTGTCGCTGGCACTGACTATAAAGTCTCTTATAGCGATAACACCCAGCCCGGCACCGCCACTGTGACCGTCACCGGTATCGGCGACTATAGTGGTAGTGCGACCGCTCATTTCACTATTAAAGACGAACGTCCCACCCCAACGCCAGCTGCTCCGGCCTTTACCTTAAGCGGCTTAAACGACGTCACCTATAACGGCCAACCCCAAAAACTGGTTCCTACCGTCTTCTGCTCCGGCACCGTCAAAGTCGATCCCGCTGATTATGTCGTTTCCTATAGCGCTGATACCACCGACGTCGGCACTGTCACTGTCACGGTGAGCGGCATTCCTGGTACGTCCTATACGGGCTCGAGCGCCCAGGCGACCTATCGTATCATTCCGGCTCCTATCTCCGACCAGGGCAGCGGTAGCGGCGTCTTCACCATCGATTCCGTTCCCCAGCAAACCTATACCGGCAAACCCATCATTCCCATCTTGACGGCAGATCAGGGCAAGCTCACGCTGGTGCCTGGTAAGGACTATACGGCCACCTATCAGGACAACACCGCCCTAGGCGAGGCCACGGTAACAGTCAGCGCACTGGGCAACTACTCCGGCACTGTTGCCCTTCACTTCATGATCGTCAAGGCGACTACTGACTTGGTCTCTACGCCCACCAAACTCGCGGTCGACCTGCCCACTCAGACCTATACCGGCAAGTCGCTCCGCCCCACCGATTTCAAGATCAGCTATGCAGGGCAGGCCCTCAAAGAAGGCGTCGACTACCGCGTGAGCGTCTCCGCCTATCATAACGACAAGCTGCTCTCCCACAAGCTCGCCTACGCCACGGTCACCATCACCGGCCTGGGCGCTTTCAGTGGCAGCGTCTCCAAGACCGTCGCCTTCTCCATCGCCCTCAAGACCCCTCAGGTCAAGAAAGTAAAACGCTCCAAGACCTCGGCTACGCTCTACCTCAAAAGCGCGGTCAAGGGCGCGAGTCGCTACATCGTGTATTACTCGCTGAAGAAATCCGCTGGTTTCAAGCACAAGACCCTTAAGCTCACCTCAGATAAGAAGCTCGTCTTGAAGAAACTAAAGCGGGGCAAGCGTTATTATTTCAAGGTCAAAGCCTACGCGCCTATGGCCAAGCAAGCCCTGAGCGCGACCATGACCAAGAAGGTGGTGAAGTCTAAGAAGCTGCAGCTGCAATGGCACAAGACGCCCTACGTCGATGGTTATTACGAGATCAAATACCGCCAAAAGGGCACCCACATCTGGCACTACAAGAAGGTCAAGGCCAAGTACTCTTCCTGCAACCTAAAGGGTTTGAAGAATGGCAAATACTACCAGGTCAAGATATATTATCGTTCGGCCCCATTCAAGAGTGCTTATTCGAAGTTGTTGCGACATTGACATAGGGGGGGGTTGCTCTATACTTTTGGCGTAAATCTTACTGACTGTATCTACAGGAAAAGACGGATTATGGACAAATCGAAAACAATTTATAGGATCGCTGCCTGCCTACTCGCTGGCCTGCTCGCGCTCGGCTTGGCAGCCCTCCCACAGGGGCGCGGGCAGCAGGTCGCCTTTGGCGCGAGTACCGACATGACGCTTAGGGTCAAAGTCGACTTGAGTGCGCGGGTGGCGGCGGCCTTCGAGGCTTCGCCTTCGCCCCGGGATATTTATCTGGCAGTCTATCCCGGCGCCGGTGATGAGGGCGCGGCAATCGCCCTGCTCTCGGCCGGCCAGGGCAGCTACGACGCGACCGCCGACCAGTATGCCGCAAGCGCCGATCTGCCTGCGTCAGCCCTTGCCGGCAAGTCGGATTTTTGTTTGGCTGCAGTGGTTTACACCAAGTCCGCCTACTGGCGCAGCTTCGACGACGGCGAGAGCATTGCCGCGACCAGCCTGAGTGCTGCTCGCAAACTGAGCTACCTAGCTTCTGGCAGTCTTACCACCACCATCAACGTCGACAACCCGGCGCCGACCAAGTCTGCCTTCAAATACGATGAGCAAGACGCCTACACTGGTAAAGCCTGCAGCGCTAACGTGTCTGCAAAAGTCAGCGGGGTCGGCATGATCATCACCACCTACCGCAAACGTGAATCGGGGGATAGCTATGCCGCAGCGAGCACGGCAGAGCCAGTCTCCATCGGCAGCTATCACCTCTATGCCCAGGTCTCAAGCGGCAGCAGTTTTGGTGTCTCGAATCCGATTTACCTGGGTACCTATAGCATTGTACCGACGAAGTCAGCCGGCATCTACAAGACCAAGGGGGAAAAGAAAAAGCTCGCCGTATATTGGCACCGCAAGACCAGCACCGCTAATACCTCCGGCTACGAGCTGGCTTATCGTAAGCAGGGCAGCAGCAGCTGGCATCACAAGTCGGTCTCCAGTGCCGCCACCGGACACCTCACCCTCAAGGGCCTTGCCTCCGCTAAGCGCTACTACGTCAAGGTGCGAGTCTACCGCAAAAGCTATGGTCGCACTTACTACTCAGGCTACAGCAAGAGTTACTTGAGCAAAATCACGAAAAGCACACATACCAACACCACCCTGCGCCTCACCCTCACCTTGAACATGGGCACCCACGGCTGCAACTGCCCCGAGCTTAGCCTCAAGGGCGGTGGGCACAGCTATATTCAGCAGTCGGTCAGCCAATGGTACGTCGATGGTAAGGCCGTGAGCGACACTAAGTTCTTCTCCACCTCCTATGCCTTCAAATCCGGTTTCTTCAGCAAGCACCGGGTGAGCGCGGTGATGGCCCTGACCGTGCACGTTAACACCAGCTACCGGGTCTACCTTAACAACGGCAAGACCACCCATGAGCTCAGCTCAGGCCTGAAAGTCGGCTATAAGTCAGAGCACAAGTCGCTCAGCTGGTAGGGCGGGCAGCAGAATCAAAAACAGGATAGAAAGCGAAGGGGAACTTATATGCGAAGTGCGAGGCAACGAGGGTTGTTCTGTAGGGCCTTATGCCTGATAGCGGCTATCTTGGTGGGCTCGGTCTGCCTTTCCGGCTGCGGGGCAAGTGGTGCTGCAACTAACAACTCCACGAACGCGACGTCATCGGCATCACCAGTGACGAGCCCTGGAGCTGATACCACCAAGGGCGCCAGCGCCAAGGTCACCCTGATCGGCGACTCGGTGCCGCTGGGCGCGGTCAGCGAGCTCAAGGCCGACCTGCCCGGTATCACCCTGCTGGTCGACACCGATCGCACCCTTTCCGGCGCAGGGCTGACTACTCTTAAGCAAGAGAGCAAACAAGGTAAACTTGGCGACATCGTGGTGCTCGCCCTCGGCACTAACTACCTAGTGGCAAGCGACATCGACCAGGCCATGAAAGTGATCGGCAGCCAGAAGCAGGTCGTCTTCGTCAACTGCTACCGGAACAACCTGCCTTACGTCCCTGAGGTGAACGCGACCATCGCCGCCGCCGCCAAGAAATATGCCAACTTCACGGTCTGCGACTGGTACGGCTATGTCAAGTCGCATCCCGATCTCCAGCTCGCTGACGACAACTGCCATCTGACCGCATCTAGCGCCCAAGCCTACGCCGACCTGATCAAACAGTCGGTGGACAGCGTGCGCGCCAAAGTAGGGGATTAGGAGAAGATTTTGATGTCACAGAAAGGTGCTTCAAGCCAAGGGGCCATGTCTTTAAAGGTTGTCCGCAAAGCGTTTTGCCTGCTCTTTTGCTGTCTGCTTGGACTGGCCCTCGCCCTGGGGCCGGCCATTTTGCCAATATCTACGCACACAAGGGCGTCCAAGGCCTCAGCCAAGCTGGCTTTCGCTGACGCAACTCCGACCTACACGATCCACAAGTCTAGCAAGGCCAAGGCAAAGGCGGACAGCGTGACCGAGATTGGCGATTCGGTGCCGCTGGGGGCGCAGCTCTTCGCTGGGATGCCCCGGCGCATCGCCAAGGTCTCGGGCATCAGCTGGTGCAAGGCCGACAATAAGGGCAGTCGAGAGCTGCCGGCTGGCCTCAAGGTGGTGAGCCAACTAAAGAAGAAGCACAAGCTCGGCAGCATCGTGGTGATCGCGCTCTCGACCAACCACTGGTACACCTATAGTCAGGCCAAGAAGGCGCGCAAGACCATCGGCACATCGCGCGATGTCGTCTTCGTGACTGGGTATTATCGGGGCTTGAGTTATCCCCAGAAGAGCCGCCAGGCCGCGCTGAAGATGGCGAAGCACTATTCCAACTGCTATGTCGCCGATTGGTACAAGTTCATCACCGCCAAGAGCTCAAAGAAGCTCTCCGACCATTGCCACTTGACCGCAACCAGCGGTAAGTGGTACGGCGACGTGGTGATCAAGGCGATTAAGCAGATCCGTAAGGACAAGACCGCCCAAGCCCAGAAAAAGGCCCTTGCCAGCGTCGGCGTGAACTGTGCCCAAAGCCAGATCTACCTGGGGATGGGTTCGAGCGTCTACGCTCCAGCTGCCCTCAGTGCCGCTTTCAGTAGCGGGGCGGCCACGCGTTGGCAGAGCTCGGACAGCACGGTCTGCCGGGTCGATGCAAGTGGCCTGCTTACTGCGGTGCGAGCGGGAAGCGCGCAGATCACTTTGACCAAGACTACCGGCAGCGACAAGAGCCTGAGTTTCAGGGTCACCGTGACGCCCGAGCTTACCCCCGCGAGCTTCTTTGCGCTTTCTCGGGTCGCGATGGGCTCGAGCGTGAAGCCGACCCATTTTCGGTTGGCAATGAGCGCTACTCCAACGACCGCTAGCGGAGTTGTGACTTTCTCCTCTAGCAACAGCAAGGTCGCCAAGGTCTCCAGAGCCGGCGTAGTCTACGGCTACAAGGCCGGTATCTGTACGGTTACGGCCAGCTTTGGCAGCTTGCGGCAGAGCCTCAAGGTCAAGGTCAAGTAGCACCAGCCAAAGCTGAGCCATCCGCCCCTGATCATGCCCAAGCGCCCTGCCGTTCGCAACCTTCGTTGGCTTAACAGCCTGCGCGCCCTCGGCGTGGTGCTAGTGCTGGTCTATCATGCCTTTCCCCAAGCGCTGCCCGGCGGCTTCATCGGCGTCGACATCTTCTTCGTCGTCTCCGGCTATCTGATCACCGCGCTCCTATTAAAGGAGCAGCACGGCGAAGGCCGCATCCACCTGATTGCTTTCTGGGTGCGGCGCTGGCGGCGGCTCTTTCCGGCGATGCTTGCGATGGTGCTGCTGGCGCTCTCGCTCGCGCTGGCGGTCTCGCCGGACTTCCGGGTCGACGGCCTGCGCCAGGCGGCGGCCGCGCTTAGCTGGACCACCAACTACTACGAGATCGCCAGCGGCGGCAGCTACGAGGCCCAGCTTCTGCCCCATCTCTTCATCCATACTTGGACGCTCGCAGTGGAGATGCAGTACTACCTGGTCTGGGCGCTGGTGGTGGTACTGATTAGCCGGGTGGCGACAGTGCTTAGGAATAAGTCGAAGCAGGGCGGGGGTGGTGGCCTTACTGGTGGCTCTCCGGTGCAGCGCCCCGAGCTTACCGTGTTGGCCGCAGCCGGACTGGCCTTACTCCTCGCATCTTATATCTATATGAATATATCGGTATCAGCGGGCGGCGACCCCTCGGCTGCCTATATGGGTACCTTAAGCCATGCTTTTCCCCTGATGTGTGGTTCGGTAGCTGCCTGCATCGGCGGTTTCTCGCCACGCCGGCGTTTTGTCTGCATCGCCAGGTTGCGCTGGTTCAAGCCGGTGAGCCTTACGCTGGCAGCGCTGGCAGCGGCCGCAGAAGTCGCCCTGTCTTTTCTGCTCGACTTCGATGCGGCAAGCACCTACCATTGGGGCATCCTGGCATCGGCGCTGCTGACGGCATTGCTGATCTTGATCGCGGCGCTCTGGCAGGAGATCAGCGAACACAAGGAGTGGGCAGTCAGCAACTACCTCGGTATCCGCTCTTACAGCATCTACCTCTTTCACTGGCCGTTGATCGTGATCGCCCGGGCCTGGCTGCAGCAGGTTGGCGTCGGCCGTGACCTCGCGCCGCTGCTCGGCGGCGCCCTTGCCATCCCTCTTACCTTAGCCGCCGCAGAGCTTTGCTACCGCTTTGTCGAGAGCCGCTTCCGCATCCATCGCGACAAGCAGTTGGCACGCGAAGCTGGGGCTTTCGAAATTCCTCATTCCCGGCCTGATTCGGGGCCTCTTCGCGCAACCTTGCAGACTACAGGAAAGGCCGCCAATCCAGCGGATCCGCAGAAGGTTCGCCGACGTGGCGGCACTATCCTCCTTAACATAGCGACTGCCCTGATCGGCGTGGCGCTCGCTGGCTTGGCTGTCTACGCCCTGGCTACGACGCCGCTCTACAGTAGCATCGAGGCGCGTCTGGACAGCGGCAAGATGGCCATCGACGTCTCCAACCTGCCCGATCCTGGAGGTGCTTCATGAGTGCTCCGATGAGTCCTTCCCTGCGTCGTCGACGCCGTCTGAACTGGGTGCTGCGCATCCTCGCCCTGCTCCTAACTCTCGCCCTGGCCGGTTTTGCCACGGGGATCATCCCTCTCGCGCTTCCTGCCACCTATGATGACGGTAACGGTGAGGTCTTTTCCGGCATGGTGGAGGACGGCCATTTCAGCGGTCCCGTCACCGTCCGCTTCAGCGACGGCAGCAGCTATGTCGGTGCCCTCAAGGACATGCGTTTCGACGGCTATGGCACCTACATCTTCCCCGATGGACACCGCCTCTCCGGCTACTTTAGTGGCGGTCAGTTCGTGCAGCCCTAGCCCTCAATCGAGTGGGCACAGAGACAGGAGCTGCGCGCTAAGCTGCTTGCTCCGCCGACCGTATTGACGCAGCGGTGATGGGGGAGTAGGGGCGCGCCTAGCTAGTCAGACCTGCTATAATCAGAAGCGGATTGCGCCGTTAGCTCAGCTGGCAGAGCAGAGGACTTTTAATCCTAAGGTCCGGGGTTCGAACCCCCGACGGCGCACCAATTTCTTTTCTATTTGGCGCATTTGGGCTTCGCGCCAGCCCTCATTACACATCAGGTAACTTCGGTCTGTCACTCAGCCCAACTACGCTCAAATATAAAAGAAATGCCCCTTACACAATGTGATGATCCCTTTAATCTGGCTACTCGTTTACCTTAGTAAACTTCGTGTCTGGCCAGACGAAAATCTGGGCAAAATATCGAAAAATCTACTGCGCTCAAATATAAAAGAAATATCCTTTGAATGGTTCGAAGCCAAAGTGGGCGAAGAGCGTGAAGAAAATGTGCCTGTGGCACATTTTTAGCTCTGAGATGCGAAGCAACTTTGTTGCGGAGACAAACTCATAAGAGGCGGGGCTCGAATGCGAGTTCCGCAGCCGCATGTTGACTACCGGGAGGGTTAAGGCATCTGTGGCGAGGACTGTTTGAGCAGGTGAGCCCCGCCTCTCGCGAGCATCGTATCTGATGTCATACTCGCGCAGGCGCCCCTGGCTTGTACGCTTCGACTCCGCACTCATTTTGTTGTCTATTTAGAGCAAGCGCTGCAGTTTCTTAAGAGCCTGCAGTCCCTGCGGTGCTACAATACGAATATGTCATATCTGGCGCGGAAAGCCCTGAGCCTACTGCTTGTCCTGAGCCTTGCGCTGCTTGGTTGTGCCTTACTACCATCAGTCAGCGGGAGAGAGGGTAGCACTAGACATTTTGACTTCTTCGTTCCCCAGACCGCCTGGGCTGCCGGCGTCGCCGCTGACCTGCAAACGCCCAAGTACCCCACCACCCCAAAAAACGGCCAAATCTATTTCCTGCGCCCGGCTACTTCAAGCAGTAAGGTCGTGGCCGTCCCGGGTGCCAGTAAAAAGGACAGCCGCCAGCTTGCTCTGCATTCTAACAGCATGGCCACCGCCGAGCGCTTCCAGATCTACAAGACCGGCAGCTATTATTACTTGAAAAACGTCCACAGCCATAAGGCCCTGCGCGTCGCCAAGAGCAAGACCAAGAGTGGCACAGCGATCGTGCAGCAAAGCTACCACCGGAGCTATCATTCGCAGCAGTGGAAAGTCAAGGCTGTGCCTGCCTATCCTGGTGCGGTCAAGTTGGTCACCCGCCTTAAGTCTAGTATGACCATGCAGGTCAAGGGCGGTGCCTCTGCGAGCGGCGCCAAGCTCGTGCTCGGGCGCGACAGCAGCGCCAAGGCCGGGGCTTTCTACCTGATTCCCTACATCGCTTGTCTGACCGCCAAGTCCAACCTTGACAGCACCCAGGCCAAGACACTCACCTCCACGACCTACCAGATCCGTTTTGCCCAAAATCCCGCCTTGGCCCTGGCTCTGACCAATTACAACGTGATCGGCGGCGTCGCCCAAGCTGCTCTGGCGAACAACAGCGCGGTCAGCCTTGCCCCAGCCCAAAACGACCTCAGCCAGTATTTCAAGTTTAGTAGCGCCGGCGGGGGCTATTACTATCTCCGCTCCGTCAGCTCTGGCAAGCCCCTCAAGTCCTTGGATAACCGCCTCACTAGTGGTGCCAGTCTCATCCAGTACAGCGCCAGCCATGCTCGTTCGCGGCGCTTCGCAGTGCACCTGAATACTGATGGTAGCTATAGCCTATACTCCTATATCTCCGGTATGGCGCTGCGCGCTAAGAGTGCTGCGAGCGGCGCTGCCCTCACCCTGTGCACTCCCTCTACTAGCGCTTTTGAGCGTTTCAGCCTTCAGGCGGTCGATACCACTACCCGCCTGGCGCAAGGCACCTACAAGATCAGCAGCAGCGGCGCGACCAGTCAGGTGGTAAGCGGACATAAGTGGTTCGTCAAGTTATCTGCCTCCGGCACCCAGGTCACCCTTTATGACCTGCACAGCGGCGCCAGCACCGCTCCTTTTAATTGCCGCTATGTGGGCTCCGGTTATTATGAGATCAGCAGCACGAAAGGCGCCAAGGTCGGCAAGTGGAAGTTCAGCCACACCAACTTCACCACCGCCTCGGCTATGAGCGCGTCTGACTACAAGAAGCTATGGAAAGTCGCTAAATCCAAGCTGGGTAAGAAATATGTCTTCGGGGCCGAGGGCCCGAATAGCTTTGACTGTTCGGGTTTCGTCTATTACTGCCTGCGCCAAAGCGGTCTCAAACAAGTGACACGCCTGACCGCGCAGGGCTTCTATGATTCCTGCGCCCCCATCAAGAAATCTAAGCTGGCTAAGGGCGATCTGGTCTTCTTCACGGGTACTTATGCGACCTTAGGGGGACGTCCGGTCAGTCATGTTGGCATCTACGTCGGCGGCGGTAAGATGGTCAACGCCGGCAGCCCAGTCAAGCTGCAGTCTATCAACAGTAGCTACTATAAAAAGCACTATTACGCCAGCGGCCGTTTGCTTTGATAATGCCTTTGGCCTGCGTGAGGGTGTGGCATTGGGCTAAAATAGGGAGACGAACCTAGGACTGATGGAGCACCCTCCCATGACTAACGCCAACAACAATAGCGCAGATGTGCCGCGCATCGCGCTCTATGACGAGATCGAATCGATCAACCGTATCGACCCTGCTTTCTATGAAAAATACGACGTCAAACGTGGCCTGCGCAACGCCGACGGCACCGGTGTGATCGCTGGCATCACCAATATCTCCGAGGTCTATGGTTATAAGATGGTCGCCGGACAGAAAGAACCAGCCGCCGGGCGTCTGATCTACCGCGGTTATGACGTGAATGACCTGATCGACGGTGCCTGTGCGGAGGGTAGCGACAGCCATTACATCTTCGAGGAGATCATCTACCTGCTCTTGATGGGGGAACTGCCCACCCCAGCCCAGCTTGACGGTTTCGTGGCGGCACTTGACGCCCAGCGTGAGCTGCCGGACGGCTTCACTGCTTCCTATATCATGCAGCCAGCTTCGCCGGACATCATGAACGCCCTGGCCCGTAGCGTGCTGATGCTCTATGCGAGCGACGCCAAGGCCGAGGACCGCAGCTATGAGCACGAGATCTCGACCGCGATCTCGCTGCTCTCGCGCCTGCCGCGGATCATGGTCTTGGCCTATTATGCCAAGCGGGCCGCCTTCGAGCATGAGTCGATGCTGATGCACCGTTTCATCCCCGGACAGTCCAGCGCCGAGACCGTGCTCTCGATGTTGCGACCCGACCGATGCTACACGCCTGAGGAAGCACGGATGCTGGCGGTGATGCTCTGCCTGCACGCCGAGCACGGCGGTGGCAATAATTCGACTTTCACCACTCGGGTCCTGACCTCTTCTGACACCGATCCCTATTCGGCCTACGCTGGTGCCTTGGGCTCGCTTAAGGGGCGCAAGCACGGTGGGGCCAACCATCAAGTGCGTCGCCAGCAGGCGGCGATCAAGGAGGCGGTCGCGGATTGGGATGACGACGAGGAGCTTTCTGCCTATCTCTCCAAGATCGTGCGCAGGGAGATCCCGGGTTCAAGCGGTCTGATTTACGGTATGGGCCATGCCGTCTACACCAAGAGCGACCCGCGGGCGGTGATCTGCAAGCGCTTCGCTGAGAAGCTAGCGGCTGGCAGCACGCATGAGGCCGAGCTGCGCCTGCTCGAGAATATCGAGCGTCTCTCCCCGGCGGTGCTTGCCGAGGTGAAGGGCCCAGGCAAGACGATTTGCGCCAATGTCGATATGTACTCTGGCTTCGTCTACACCATGCTCGGTATTCCTGAAGACCTCTTCACGCCGCTCTTCGCCTGCTCACGGATGGCGGGCTGGGCCGCCCATCGCTTCGAGGAGATCGTCTCCGGGCGCCGGATTATCCGCCCGGCCTACAAGACGACTAACTCCTCACGTCACTACCTGCCTCTGGCTGAGCGTTCCTAAGGCAGGCGACTGTCCTTGCACAATCGGGGGATATTCTTTTGCTTAGCCTCGGCTGCCTAGAAGAGGCTCGGGCCTGTAGACTGCCAGGCGACCTTGAAATCGCCGCAGCTTGAGCGCGTGTCTAAGGCAAGGTTTACCAGGGCGTCAGCGGCTTTGTTGCCGCCCCTCAAGGTATGCTCGATCGACCACTCGTCGAAATCCTTGCGCAGTGCGTCAGCCTGTGCGAAGAGCATCTTGATGCCGGGGTTCTTCACCTTATAGAGCCCCTGCATCTGCTTGACCATCAGCTCGCTGTCGGCGACCACCTTGAGCTGTTTGACGCCTGTGGCATGGGCGTTTTGCATGCCCCAGATCAAGGCCTGGTACTCGGCTTGGTTGTTGGTTCCCTCGCCGGTGTAAGCGCCACCGCTGGCCAGGACGCGCCCAGTGGCGGTGAGCTCCTCCTTGACGGTGGCGCAGCTGAAGCCATCTGTGCCAGCCGGCAGCTCGCGTCTCTCGAGTCTGGCCTCTTCGAGCACAAAGCCGATGCCGGCAGGCCCCGGATTGCCCCGACTGCCGCCGTCGGTATGGAGGATGGCCTGTAGGCCTGTTTTGTCTTGCGCTGATTGCATAGCCATATCTTAGCCGAAGCAGGGGAGGGCTGCCCCGCCCCCGCTAGCCTGCCCGGGCTCATCGAGCAAACCCTCTTTAGGCATACCCAAAAGCGTTTTCGACAGGGCCTTGTCGTTTGCTTACAAATAGTAAGCAAAGCGCATTGTTGCAAATCATTTGATTATGTTATAAAACAAACAGTACCCAGATTTGATTTGCTTTACACTTCCTGATAGCGATACGCGACCGGAACGGAGTCGGATATGTTCGAAAGTCAAAATATGTTCTGCGACCAGTGCGAGCAGAGTGCCCCTGGCGGCTGCGTGCTGGCTGGCGTCTGTGGCAAAGACGAGGAGTTGGCAGCAGCCCAGGATCGCCTGACTGCCGCCCTCATCTCCTTTGCCAGCGCGGAGGATGGCAAACACCAAGCGGCTGAGGTCAGCGCGCTGGTCCGGGAGGGCCTTTTCGCCACCATGACCAATGTCAATTTCAACCGGAGCTCGATTGACGACCTAACGGAGCGCGTGCAGGTGCTCTCCGCTGCCACTATGTTCGACATGCGCCGCATTTGGCTGGAGCCAGACCCCAACTTGCGCAGCGCCAAGAGCCTCGTCCTTTTTGGGCTGCGTGGCCTGGCCGCCTACGCCTATCACGCCCAGCAACTTGGTCGGATCAGCTCGACGGTAGACGCTTTCGTGATCCACGCCCTACATCTGTTAGGCGAACCTGACCAGCCCCTGGAAGACCTCCTAGACTTGGCGCTTGAGGTGGGCAAGCACAACCTGACCGTGATGGGGATGCTCGACCAGGAGAACAACGAGCATTTCGGAATGCCGGAGCCGACCCCGGTGCCCCTCACCGTAGAACCTGGCCCCTTCATCGTGGTCAGCGGCCATGATTTGCTCGACCTCAAGCTGCTCTTGGAGCAGACCCGCGACAGCGGTGTCTCGGTCTACACCCACGGTGAGATGTTACCGGCTTTGGCCTATCCGGAGTTCAAGAAATATCCACAGCTCAAAGGGCATTTCGGCACCGCCTGGCAAAACCAGCAGAGGGAGTTCGACGGCATCCCCGGCGCCCTGCTCTTCACCACTAACTGTCTGGTGCCGCCACTGGCCAGCTACGCCGATCGCCTCTTCACCACCTCGGTGGTGGAATATCCGGGCTGTGTCCACATCGGCAAGGACAAGGACTTCTCTGCCGTCATCGCCAAGGCGCGTGAGCTGGGTGGCTACCAGGAGCCCCGAAGCGGCCGTGGTATGAACGGCGGTACTGAGATGACCTGTGGCTACGCCCAAGGTACGGTCTTGGCCCTGGCGCCGCGTATCATCGAGGCGGTCAAGGGCGGCAAGATCGGCCATTTCTTCTTGGTCGGTGGTTGTGACGGGGGCAGCCTCGGGCGCAACTATTACACCGACTTCGCCAAGCTGACTCCGGCCGATAGCATCATTTTGACCTTAGGCTGTGGTAAGTTCCGGGTCAACGACCTGGAGCTTGGGCAAATCGGCGATTTTCCCAGGATCATGGACATGGGCCAGTGTAATGACTCTTACTCGGCCATCCAAGTCGCCCTGGCCTTGGCCCAGGCCTTCGATTGCGATGTCAACCAGCTTCCCCTGACCTTGGTCTTATCTTGGTTCGAGCAGAAGGCGGTGGTGGTCTTACTTACCCTGCTCAGCTTGAACATCAAAAACATCTTGCTCGGTCCCAGCCTGCCTGGTTTCGTCTCGCCGGACATCTTAGCTTTCCTGGTCGAGCATTTCGCCCTTACTCCCATTACCACGCCGGCTGAAGACCTCAAGCGCATCCTGGGCTAAAGCGGCAACCGCTGTCCCTGGCGATCCTGCTGTGCTTGGCGCCGGCATCAGGGCTTTCCAACAGCGCGCCTGCGCAGCCTCGGTCCTGGTATCGGCCAAGCCTTGATGGGGTAGGGTGCACGGTATAATAAAGTAAGTCCAGAAAATGCCCATGAGCATGGGATATGATGCGGCTTTGAATGGCCTGGAGCATACAGCATGTAGCATTTCGGATTTTTTCGCGACAGAATTTTGAGAGGAGGGAGGGGCGTCTGTACCTGAAGAAATCAGTCAATCCCAAGACCGGGCGGGTCTTCTTGAGCTGTGTCTACAGCTACCGTGACGCATCCGGCAAAGCGCGCTCCAAGACTTTCGTCTCCTTCGGCTATCTTGACCAGTTGGCGGAGCGTTACCGTGACCCCTTGGCCCACTGCCAGGCCATGGTCGAGCGTTTTAACCAGGGCGAGCATAATGGACACCAACTTGTCGAGGACCTGCGCGAGTCGGGGCTGGCTGCGCCCAAGCCGGTGGTGGCCAAGAACCTGGGCTATTTCTTTCCCTACCACCTCTACGAGGAGCTCGGCATCGAGTCCTTCTGGCGTAGTGTCCAGCAAAAACAGCACGTCCTCTATGACCTCAATGCGGTTTTTCGCCTGCTGACGATGTTGCGCTGCCTGCGTCCGACTGGGCCCTTCGACTATGCTGGGCGACGCGGTTGCCTTTTCGAGCGGGCCGATTTCCGCCCGGCTGAGCTCTTCGACGCGACTGTGCGCATCGCCGGCCAAGGTCGTCACCTGCTCAACCAACTGCGCCTGCGCCTGCCCCGGATCTACCAGCCTGAGCTCAAGCTCGGCTTCTACCATAAGGTGCATACCTATCTGGGCTTAAACTTCGGCCACCTACCGCAGGCGGAGCAGGCGTCAAAAGGGCATCCTGAGCAGGCTCCTGCCACTCGCGCCCTACCCGGATTGGTGCGCAGTGCCCTGCTCACCGATGCCCGGGGCATCCCCCTTGACCTCATGGCCATTGACTACCTGGTCGACGATCCGCTCCGGCACCGGGCTGACTTACTTAAGAGCAGGCAAGCGGCCGGGCTTGGGCGGATCGTCTCAGTCGAGGACATCGGCATCAAGCGCCTTGGCGACCTGCATATCTTCGCGGATCCTGCGATCGGCTTCATCTTAAGCCAGGACATCAGCGGCGCACAGGGCGAGCTGCGCGAGTGGATCTTAAACGACGCCTGGAGCGACAGTGTGGCCGGCGAGCGTTTCAAGAGCCGTAAGCTGCGTCGGCGCTTCTGCCAGGTTGACGCGCAGGGCGACGTCCACCAAGCCATCTGCGCGGTCAAGCAGGTCTGTGTCTATTCGCCCGACCATGCGGCGCTTTTGCGCCGCCGCTACCAGCGTGATTTGCGCCGCCAGCTCCATGAACGCAACCGCCTGGCCTGGTTAGGGCAAAACCCGCCCAGCCAGGGGCAGCGCCCCGGGCTTGCCCGGATCGAGCAGCTCGGTGGTTACCAAGTCTTGCTCACCACCGAGACCAAGATGCCGGCCCGGGAGGTCGCGGTCACTTTTCGCCGCCACCAAAGGGCGGCCCTGCTCTTTGAGAACCTCCCCGTCCTGCCAAGGTCTGTCCCGACAGGCTTCGACCCCGGAGTCTATGTGCGCACCCATTTCCTGGTCAGCTTCGTGGTCATCCTGTTGCTTAGCCTGCTCCAGAAGGATCTCAAGGACGCCTATACCGCCCAACGTATCTGCCAGGCCTTGGACGCCTTAAACTGCATTAATCTGCGCGAGAACCTCTACTGTCTGACTGACTGGTCAGAGATTGCCGCCGAGCTCAGCCGCATTCATGGGGTTAACTTCTCAAGCATTCCCATGACCTTGGCCGAGATCCACCACCAACTGGCTAAGCTGCGTTGTTAGCTGGCTTTCGGCCTGCCTTTATGCTACCTGGGCCGGCGCAGGGATGGGGCGTTTAGGGCAAAAGCGCTAAAATCTCTGCATATGTCCGACTCCCCCTATATCCTCTTTGACGAGTGGCAGGGCGACTATGCCCGGCGCACCAAAGTGATGACCACTTCGGCGGTGCGCGACCTTTTCGCCGCCGCTTCGCGCTCGGACGTGATATCGCTCTCGGGTGGGATGCCGGACACCCATGTACTGCCGCTTGACCAGGTAAAGAAGCTCACCACCTATGTCTACAACCACTACGGCGACAGTGTCTTCCAGTACGGTCAGACCGGCGGTCTACCCGAGCTGAAAGAGGAGATCGTCAAGCTGATGGCGGAGCTCGGGGTGGCAATCGAGCCGCGCGACCTCTTCATCACCACCGGTGCCCAGCAGGCCCTCTCCCTGATCGGGGAGAGCTTCATCAATCGTGGCGACTATATCATCACCGAGGGGCCCACCTACCTGGGCGCCCTTAATGCTTTCATGCCCTTTGAACCGCGCATTATCACCGTGCCCTTCGACGACGAGGGGATGCGCACCGATGCCTTGGAGGAGGTCTTGACTAAGCTGGCCCGGGCCGGCGGGCAGGCTAAATTCATCTATACCATCCCGACCTTCCAGAACCCCGGTGGCGTCACCATGAGCCTAGCTCGGCGCAAACGCCTGCTTGAGCTAGCCCATCGCTTTGACGTGCTCCTGATCGAAGACGACCCCTACTCGCGCTTGCGCTTCGCCGGTGAGGCAGTACCGGCGATCCGTTCGCTCGACGACAATATGATCTACCTCGGCACCGTCTCCAAGATCTTCGCCCCCTCTATGCGTACTGGCTGGGTGGTCGCGCCGGGGCCGATCCTGGACAAGCTGAATATGGCCAAACAAGGCGCCGACCTCTGCTCCTCCAACTTCAACCACCTGCTCTGCCTGGAGTACTTCCGCCAGAGCGACTGGCATGCCACCCTCGCTGAGGCCTGCGGCCTCTACCGCATGCGGGCCGAGGCGATGTTGGCCGCCCTAGAGCGCTACTTCCCGCCCGAGGCGCATTGGACCCATCCCGAGGGTGGTTTCTTCGTCTGGGTCACCCTGCCTAAGTACTTCGATACCGATGAGCTTCTGGCTACCGCGCTCGAGCATGGAGTTACTTTCGTGCCGGGGCGGGGCTGTTATCCGCGCCGGGGCGGCCTCGGCGGCAACTCCATGCGTATCGCTTTCTGCTACGAGTCACCGGAGCGTTTGGAGGAGGCCATCAAACGCTTGGCTGAGGCCATCCAGGATAGGTTGGAGTTGTACCGAGCTTTCATCAAAGCAGGCGTGATACGGGAGTGAGGATAATATGCCATTGAAGAAAATCGCCGTCCTGATGGGCGGTACCTCCTTTGAGCGGGAGATTTCCCTGGCCAGCGGTAAGTTCATCTGTGATGCGTTGGAGCGCCAGGGCTACAAGGTGTTGGCGCTTGACACCACCGACGAGCTTACCCGCACCCTGCGCAAGGAAAAGCCCCAGCTCGCTTACGTCGCCCTGCACGGCCAGGGCGGTGAGGACGGTACCGTGCAGTCCTTGCTCGAATACTTGGGTGTGCCTTTCTTCGGCTCGGCTTCCGAGGTCTGCAAGATGGCCTTCAACAAGTCCCTGCTCCATTACGCTACCAAGGGGCTGTCCGGCTTACATATCCCCAAGTACCTCACCTTTGGGGTGGACGCTTTCAAGAAGATGGGCCTGGCTACAGCGCTGACCATGATCAAAAGCCGTTTTGGTGGCTATCCGGTGATGGTCAAGCCGGCCCATGGTGGATCCGGCTTTGGCGTACACCTGGCCCGTACCCAGCGTGAGTTGGCCGAAGCCCTGCTTGACGCCTATTCCTACGATGGGGAGGTGCTTATCCAAGAGCATGTCAAAGGCTGCGAGCTAGCCATCGGAGTGGTGCAGGTGACCCCGGGTGCGGCCAGCCAGCCCTTGGCTGCAGCCGGCAGTGGCGAAGACGAGCGTTATCAGGTGTTGGAGCCGGTCGAGATCGTCACCGACACCGACTACTACGACATCGCCTGCCGCCAGACCCCTGAGCAGGTCGAGTTTGTCGCGCCCGTGCACTGGCGCGACCTGGCCCGCAGCAAAGCTGCAGCGGCCGAGGTCTTGGATCACCTCAAAGACCTCGCGCTCGCGGTGGCGCGGGCCTTCGGAGTCGGCGGTATCAGCCGGGTCGACCTGATTTGGGACGGCCAAGCGGCCAACCTCTTGGAGATCAGCGTCAGCCCCGGCATGGGAGCAAATACCTTAATTCCCCTGGCGGTGGCCTCTGATGGGCTTGAGTTCGGCCCCTGGTTGGCGGGCCTCTTGGAAACGGCGGCGGGGAAGTGAGCCTTACCTACTTCGGCACTGACGGAGTGCGTGGGGTCTACGGCCAGGCGCCCTTGACCTTGGACTTCGCCTATGCTCTGGGTAAGGCGGCAGTGGCGGTGCTGGGCGACCATCTGCTTTGTGGCCGGGACACCCGGATAAGCGGCCCGGCCCTCGAAGCGGCTTTCGGTGCTGGCGTCAAGGCCGCCGGAGGTACATTCGGCCGGCTCGGCATTATCCCGACCCCAGCGGTGGCTCTGCTCGCCCGTGAGCTTGGCGCCGATGCCGGAGTAGTGATCAGCGCCTCGCATAACCCCGCTGAGTACAACGGTATTAAGTTCTTTGACGCCCATGGCTACAAGCTGTCAGAAGAAACCCTCCAGACCCTGGAAGGTGCCCTTGCCTCCGAACTTGGCACGGCGGCGATGGCCGACCTTGGGGCGCTTGAGGCCCAAGGTCGGGCCGTTCAGGCAGAGACCAACAGCGACGCGGTCACGCTCTATATCAAACACTGTAGGGCAGGTATGCCCGACCTCTCTGGCCTGCACATCGCCCTTGACTGTGCCAATGGTGCCGCCGCCCTGACTTCGCCGCCTGCTCTGGAACAGCTCGGGGCTAAAGTCACAGCTATCAATACCCACATCAGTGGCGAAGACATTAACCTCGGCGCCGGATCGACCCATATGGAGGGCTTACAAGAGTTGGTCCGCAGGGGAGACTTCGACCTCGGCATCGCCCATGACGGCGACGCTGACCGGGTGCTCTTCTGCGATAGTCAAGGCCAGCTGGTGGACGGCGACCAGGTCTTGGCGATTTGTGGCAAATACCTTAAAGAGCAAGACCAGCTCGAGGGCAACGGCTTGGTCGGTACCGTGATGAGTAACCTCGGCCTGGAGCGTTTCTGTGAGCGGGAAAAGATCGCTTTCCTGCGTACCCCGGTCGGCGACAGCAATGTCCTCGACGCCCTACGCAAGCAAGGCTATGTGCTCGGCGGTGAGCAGTCCGGTCACACCATCTTCTATGGCAGCGCCCCCGGCCACAACAGCACCGGGGATGGTTTGCTCACTACCCTACAACTGCTGCGGGTGATGTTGGCCTCAGGCAGCAGCCTGGCCGAGCTCGCCGCTCAGATGCCGCGCTATCCCCAGGCTTTGGTCAACGTTAAGGTCGAAGACAAAACAAAATCCGCCCAGACCCTCAAGGCCTCCGTCCGTGCCGCTGAGGCCGCACTTGCCGAAGCCGGCGGCGGTCGGGTGCTGGTGCGCCCCTCCGGCACTGAGCCCCTGCTGCGCATCATGGTCGAGGCTGAGAGCCAGGATCTTGCCGGGCAGACCGCCCAAGGGCTGGCCAGCTTACTCCTTTAACCTCCTTTGCCTTTCCCTTTAAGGTGCCCCGAATCTTGGCTGTGGCCGTTTTGCTAACTGAATTCTTGCTGAATGATATGTTATATTAAAGAAACAGCTAGACAGGCTCGCTTTAGCCTGTCCTGCTCTTAGTCCATTTGCCCAAGTGGAAAGAAGATCCATCATGTTTTGTGCGAATTGCGGAGCCAAGCTCGAGGAAGGTGCGCTCTTCTGTGCCGAGTGCGGCACTAAGGTAGATCTGTCCGAGGTTGCTCCTGCACAAAATGAGCCAGCCGAGTCCAAGCCAGCTGAGACAAAGACCGCATCCGCCAAGACTCCTGCCGCTAAAACTGCCACTCCTAAAGCCAGCGAGCCTCCTGCCAAAGGCGCAGGCGCGGAAACTCCTGCGCAATCCGACAAGACAAAAGCTGAAGCAGAGCATCCGAGCACTGCCTCTGCTCCTACTGCCCCGGCTAAGCCCAGCTCCGCCAAGCCAAAGGACAAAACGGAACATTCGCCTGCTCCGGGCGCTGCTGGTAAGCCAGCCAAGGTCACCTCGGTCGCCGCATCTGTCCCGACTGCGGCGAGCCCTGATAAGCCAAAACCACAAGAAGGCCATCCCGCTGCTGCCAAGCCAGTCAAGGCTGCTCCGGTTGCGGTTAGCCCTGCTACTGCAGCGCCGGCCACTCCAGTCGTTGAGCCCGCCGCCCAGACCCGGGTGATGCCGGCCCAGACCGCCGCTGCGGTCAAATCTGCTGCACCCACTCGTCTGGCTAGTCCGAATGACACCGCCGTCCAACCGGTGGTAGCCCCGCCGACTGCCCAAGCCGCCGCCAGCCCAGCAGCCCCGAAGGCCAAGAAGAAGCTCTCCAAGAAAGCCAAGCGCCTGATCATCATCATCGCCGCCATCGTGGTGGTGCTGGTGGCAGCGGCCATCATCACCGTTAATGTCTTGGCCAATACCACTTTTGCCCCTAAGAACATCGTGCAGCAGTATTACAACGACATCGCGAACGGCGATATCGTCTCTGCCAACGCGGTGATCGATCCTGGTCTTGACACCGCCACCCAGACCATGTTGGTCGACGGCACCCTGGCCGACCCTAGAAACCGCATCTCCAACGTCTCCATCGGCGAGCTTGAGCCTTATTCCACGAACGGCGAGAGTGGCTATACCATGCAGGTCACCTATACCCTGGGCGGGGTCAACCAGACCACCCAGGCCTCGATCGTGGAAGACGGTAACCAGTACCTCTTCTTCAAGAAATACAAGGTCGCCTCCTCGGTGGTGCAGCTGGTGCCGCTCGACGCCTCGACCATCATCGGCGGTACCATTACGGTCAACGGCGTCTCCGTCACGGTGCCCATCCGCGACCTCCTCTCGGACAACCAAGAAGCCCTCAACCTCCCGGTCTACCCCGGCCTCTACGCGGTCAGTTTTCCCGCGAGCGACTTCGTCACCTCCAACACCCTCAACTTCATCGTGGCCGACTCGGTCGCCTCCAAGTCGGAGAAGAGTGCCGACAACGCCTATCAGTTCGCTGTCAGCTTTACCAAGAAGATGAATAAACAAGTGGTCAAGCTGGAGGATAAGTACGTGCAATCTTTCATGGGATCTGATCCGGCCCCGGCCGGCGTGCCCTTCGACGCTGTCGACGTACCGGACGACGAGACTGACGACACCGATTCTTACACCTATACCTTTAACGGCTGGTCCTCGATCTCGCCGGGCCCTACCATCACCCCTCTGGAGGGAGATGCCCGGATCAATGGCGATGCCCCCAACACCCTCTCCGACGGTGCCATCTACTATGGCACCAGCACCGGTGGCCAGGTCAACTGCTCTTACACCGAGAAGTACACCTACCAGACCTATGACTATGGTACCGACGCGGATGGTTTTGAGACCGAGACACCGGTGACCAAGACTGAGACTACGGTCTACCCTGAGTATTCGGAGCTGAACGACCTCTCGCTTTATGTCTTGATCGATGGCGGAAAGCTCACTTTAGAAGACGCCGACGGCAATGCCCTTTCCAACCTCACCGTCGCCCTCAGTACTCCAAAGGCGGGGGGCGGCGCCAAGACCGGCAGCGGCACCCCCACCACTACCGTGAGCACCTCCATCAACGACATCCTGCCGAACAGCGGTAAAACACTTTTGACCAGCGCCGACTTGGAGCCGCTCTCGGCTGAGCAGCTGGAGATCGCGGTCAATGAGATCTATGCCCGCCACGGCTATAAGTTCAAGAAGATCAAAGCCCTCAACACCGTCTTCTACAGTAAGAGCGGGCCCTATGGTGGCCGCTATAAGCAGAATAAGAAGTTCAGGGAAAGCCAGCTCTCCAAGACCGAGAGTAAGAACGCCAAGCTGATCCGCAGCCAGCTGAAGAGCCTTGGCTACAGTAAGGAAAAGGCACTCAAGGGACTGGTCGATGATTTCCTGGCGGAGTATTGATGTCAAGATCAGGAAAAGAAAAGCGCACAAGGCAGACTTTCAAACTTGCCTGCTGTGCCTGCCTAGTGCCGGTTTTACTGGCTTTCACGGCTTGTGGGCAGGCGGCGGACGCGGGCAGTGCTGCGACCGGTGGGGCGCAGTTCGATAACGCCGCTACTATCCAGGACACCCCGGCCGCAGGTAACACGCAGAATGGGGCAGGTGCTACTGATAGTAAAGCAAAGTCCGCCCAAAGTAGCGACGCCCAAGCCCTCTGGCAGTCCCTTGGGGTGAGCGTGGATACCCACGCCAAGCTCGAACACGGCCCCAAGCCCGCCTCTGACCAGCTTTATGTGGTCTTACACGATACCGAGACTTCGGGCAGCGCCGCTTCTGTGGTAAGCGCTTGGGCCGCCTCCGGCGGCAACCGTACCGGTATCGCCGCCCACTTCGTGATCGGCCGCGATGGCAAGATCGTCCAGGCGGTACCGCTCGACCAGATCGCCCATCATGTGGGGGCCGGCAACAAGGGCATGGATGCGAAGTTCGGAGTCAAGTACGACGCCACCCGTGATGACGGCATGTCGCCTGAGGAGAAGAACCAAGTCAAGATGGGCTACACTTCCACCGGCATGAACGACTTCTCAATTGGCATCGAGCTAGTGCACAACGGTCAAAGCGACTACCTGGTGGCCCAACTTAAAGCTCTGGACGCGCTGATCAAGTACCTTGATGCTTATTACCGGGGTGCCCCCAAGGGCAATGCCGGCACCATCATCCAGCACAAGAGCTGGCGCACCAGTAACCCGGATTGCTCGGCGGCTTTCCAGAAGTATTTCAAGAACTACCAGAAGTACCGTAGTTACAAGGTGGGTTAAATAGGACAAAAGGGGACGGCGGTTTGTCCGCTTTGGAGTGAAAGGATTGATTGATGTTCTGTAAAGAATGTGGGCGACAGCTCAAAGACGATGCCAAGTTCTGCCCGCAGTGCGGCACTGCGGTGACCTTGCCGACGACGGCCGCGCCTGATGCCGCCCAGGCCGCAAGCGTTCCGGCGGCGGTAACGCCGGACACTTCAGTAACAGGGGCCGCAGCGGTGTCCGCCGCCCAGCCCGTTCCGGTGTCGGCAGCCACAGCCACCGTGCCCCCTGCGCCGGCCGCAGCCGTCCCCGGCCAGCCGGTCTACCAGACCGGAGTGGCCCAACCGGCGCCAACAGCATATGCTGCCACCTACCAGACCCCGGCCCAGCAGATCGAGGCCGCCAAAGCGCGTTTCGCCCAAGCCCTGCCTCATCTGGCCGGTTGTGTCCCGGCTAGCTTCGCCCAGCGCTTCGGCCGCAACATCCTGCAGAACCTGCTCGCGCTGGTGCCCTATTATCTCCTCACCCTCCTTAACCTGATCCCTTTTGGCGGTGGGGCTTCTTACTATAGCTACTACTATTATTCAGAGCCCAACGGTTGGCTCGGTACCGTCTTGGGCTTGGTCTGGCTCGCGGTCTATACCTTCCTGCAGTACTCCTCATACCGCAGTAAGGGCAAGGGCATCTTGATCGACGACCTGCTCAAACTACGTTGGATCGACGTCCATAGCGGACGCCAGCCCAGCGCTGCGGCGATCTGGAAGTTCGAGTTCCTCTTTGACGCTGGGCCTGCCCTGGTCATGCTAGTGGCTGCGCTGCTGTCGCTTGTCTTGGCGCTGGGTCATGTATATTCCATGGCCTTAGTGGGCCTGGTGCTTTTCTATCTGATCGAGCTGGCTTTGTTGGCGACATTCATCGTGGCCTGGGTACAGATCTATCAAGACAAGTTCACCCATCGCTGCTTCATGGACAAGATCGCCAATATCGTGGTGATCGATGTGGCGAAAGGGGCGAACCCCTTGGGGCTCTAGGAAAAAGACCTGGAAGGCTCAATTTGGCTCTTCCAAGACATCAAGGATACGGGGGGCATTTACTATGTACTGTGCACAATGTGGCAAACAAATCAAGGACCAGGTCAAGTTCTGCCCTTATTGCGGTAGCCCGACCGGGGTTGGGGAGGAGGCTCAGGCTGCGCCTGCTGCGGCAGAACCCCCAGCTCAAATACCCGTAGAACCTGACCCAGAGGTGCAGGCCCAGACAGCTACGCCAGAGGCTCCGGCGTAGCTGTCTGCTTCGACCGCCTCTGCCTTGCCCGGCGATGTGGTAACCGCTGCGCCAGCCTCAAGCGCTGCCGCTTTAGTGAGTGCCGTGCCTAGTCCCGCCGCCTCGGCGGATGAGGGTGATGATGGTCAGAGAGCTGCGAAGGCTGCACGCTTCAAAGCCGAGCCTTCGACTGTTGTTTTATCCGTGGTGATGGTCGTGGTTTGCATCGTGGCCATCTTGGTTCCGAACTTGGGCAATTTCCACTTCTCCGGATCAGGCACCGCCGCCGCTGCCGACCCCAACCAGATTACTAACACCGGCGCTGGCGGACAGCTTCTCCAGTCTGGCTCGGTCGTGGTCACAGGCCAATACATCTTCTGGGCCAATGCCGGCGACGCTGCTGCTGATGAAACCGCTGGCGTCTATCGTAGCAACCGCGATGGCACGGGCTTGGTGGAGGTATCGGATGCAGAGCCGACCGATGGCATCATCCTCGACGGCGATACCCTCTACTTCATCGCCTGGGGTGGGAATGCCGGGGAGCAGGGCAACTACCTCGTCCGTATCGGCCTGGACGGCAGCGGATACCGGGAGCTCACCGATAAAGACGAAGTGGCTGTGCAAGACATGCAGATTGTGCAAGGGCGCATTTATTACACTTATGATTATGTCGATAGTGATGATGACGATGAGGAAGACGACACAGGGGTGATCGCCGCCATTAACGAGGATGGCAGCGGCCAGTCTGACCTCTATAGCAATTCCAACGGAGTCGATAGTTTCCAGATCAGCGGCGATACGATCTACTTCATCGTGTCAGCAGACTCAAACGATGATGACTCCCAAAGTGAGCTTTACAGCTTACCGCTTGCGAATACCGCCGCCGCCCGTCCACATGAATTCACGCAGACCGCCGGTTGCTCGGACTTCAAAGTCATCGGCAGTGAGATCTTCTATCTTGGCGAGGACGATGATGCCGACACTATCCTCTGTATGATCAGCTGCAATGACAGCGACAATCACGTCCTGCTTGACGGCTCTATTAATGGTGACCGTTATAGGGATTTTGATGAATTCATAGTCGAGGGCAGCAAAGTCTTCTTCGTTGCCGATATCGACTATGGCGAGGATGACGTCGAATCCCTGCTTTGCAGTTTTGACATTAATAGCTCTGCTGTCACGGTAATCCGTAAGGGTAAGGATGACATTTCTGAATTGCAAGGCAACGATGGCTGGCTTTATTTCTCGGTTTGGACGGATGACGTCAGCGGCACGAGTTACCAAAACGAGACCCAAGACACTGATGGTGGTTACAACCTCTATCGCTTAAACCTTAACGGTGGCAATGCACAGCTGATCTGTGATGATGCAATCGATGACTACTCCATAGTTGAAGGCCAGATCTACTATCAGATACCCACCTGGCAAAGTTCGCAGAGTGCGCTGCAGTTTAGGGTGATCGGCCTCGACGGCACAGCCAAGATCACTGTCAGCGGCAACGGGTCTATGATCGGCAGCAGTGCCTATCAGAGCACGCCTGCACCCTCTACGTCCACCTCCACCGACACCTGGCAGTCCCACACCTACATCCTCTACTATGAGAACTGGTGTGAGTACTCCAACCAAGTCACCGACTGGCTTAACCAGCACCCCCAGGTGGCGGCCCACGTCACCTTGGTCTTGGCCAGTACCAACCCGGCAGTGCAGTACATCCCCTGTCTCTACATCGACGGAGCGCAGTTCGGTACTGGCGCTGACACGGTGGTACAGAAGCTGGAAGATGATTTCTCAGATGTGGTCGGCAGCGCCACCTCCAATGCTTACTCACCCTCTACCGTGACTAACGGTCAGAGCCCGGTCAGCGGTCAGAGCAGCGCCGCTGGCAGTAACGTCTCCCATGCCGACCTGGTACCGGACAGCGCCACCTCCAAGATCAGTGCCTCTGACCTTGCCGGCCTGACCGACGCCGAGATCGAGGTCGCCATCAACGAGATCTACGCCCGCCATGGCCGCCCCTTCACCAAGATCAAAGAGCTTGACACCATCTTCTACACCCCAGGCGGCTATTACAATGGCCGTTATAGCGAGGACAGCAGCTTCAAAGACTCCGATCTCTCTAGCCTGGAGACCAAAAACGCCATCACCATGCGCAAGCTCTTGCGCAAACGCGGCTATACCTCCTATAAGGCCGATGCCCAGCTGGTCAAACAGTTTGTCGCGACTTATGGGGAATAGGAAGGGGGCAGAGCGTGGGCTATCCTTGTTTCACTGTTATCGAGTACCCTAACCAGGTTGAGGATTCCGGCAATCCTCGCCTTGCCCGCGACCTTGCCATCGACCAAGTTGGCGAATGCATCCTCGGCTCCGATGAGGGCAAGCCCATCCGTCTGCTCGTTACTAAAGGCTGGAACTTAAAGCGGGATTTGGGTAAAGGCTTCAAAGACCTGCTTGATGGTAGTTCTGATATGAAGATGGATGTTTACTTCAGCGATTATCGGGTGCTATTCAACTGCAAGAAGTTCACTAAGGGCAGCTTCTGGTCGGGCACAGGCTTGGGTGCCTTGGTCGCGCTGGGTGCAATGGCAGTCAGCGCCGGTATGGCCAAGGCCAAGCGCAACGGCAAGGTGATGGCCGGCCAGGTCTATTATGATTGGATTTACCGGATTGACTATACACGCAAGACTGGTTTCCTGAGTGGTGAGAGGCTTATCATCTACTACAAAGACGATGACCAAGATGTTTGGCGAATCAGCTTGGCCCTGTCTTCTGCCCAAGACGCTTCGATTATCGCCGGCCAGCTGCTTGCCAAGATTGCCGCTGACCGCCTCGCTCACTGGGACGATTTGAGTGAGTCCGAACGTGACCAGCTTGAGCGTGTGATCGCCGGGCAGGCTGATTGGCAGGGCGAGCAAGTCTTGTTGAAGGCCTCTTTTACTTTTCAAACCAGCTATCGGGCGCCCCAACTGGCACCCCGTCACGCCGGGGAACTTCCTGCGATTAAGCCAGTGACCCTTGGTGCAGCTCCTACGATGGCAAACGCAAATGCTCTTGCAGGTACCCCTATACCTGGCCAGGCGGTGGTTAGCCCGTCGCAAATCCCTGTAGCGACAGTTGCTCCGGCTGTTCCTGCTGCTTCTGGCCAGCCTAAATTCTGTACCCAATGTGGGGCCAGACTTGCCCCTGATGCTAAATTCTGCGTGGGCTGTGGACGTCCGTTGACTAAGGAGGCACTCTGATGTTCTGCACTAAATGTGGCAGTAAGCTCCCCGAAAAGGCTAAGTTCTGTACCACTTGCGGCAACCCGGTCGAGGTTGTGGCTGAACCGCAAGCTGTCGAACCAGCCGCGCCAAAGACGGCTAATAGCGCCAGCCAGGGAGCCCAGCTGGCTGCAGAAGCCGTTGTGTTAGCTCAACCCAGCGTTTCAGGCGAGGTTATCACGTCTGCTGCAGCCGAACCTGGGGTGTCTGTGGCGAGTGCGGCTGATGGCAAGGTCGTCAACGTCGCAGGCACTGAGCCGCAAGCTGCTAAAATGGCGGCGGCGGAGTCGGTCAAGGCTGTCCCCGTGCAAGCTAAGAAGAAGAACAGTACCACCGGTACCTGCGTAGCCGTTGGCTTCATCTTGTTGGCGGCGGCGGTGGTGGTCTTCCTGATCTGCAACGTCTGCCAGGGCTTGGGCGGCTCCTCGATGTTCAGTACCCGCTATACCAACGCTGGTGATCTTGGCACATCCTTGTTGGTCAATCTCACTTTCTATCCAGGCTGGATTATTACCATTGCCCTCGTGGTCGGGGCGATCAAGTACTTCATTGCCGCGTTCATGAAAGACTAAATAGATAAGCGTTCCTAAGAAAGGCAAGATATGAGACAGGTGAGGCAAAAGGGACAGTGGCTTTCGTCCGACCATGTAAGAGTTCAAGGTAGACAAGGCCGAGTTGTTTGCTGTGCAGTAATCTGCTGCTTCCTATCCTGCGTTTTCACATTGACAGCATGTAGCGGATCAAATACTCCCAGTGCTACTTCGTCGAGCCCGGCGTCCAGCGCCCCGGCTGCCACTACCGATCAGACCTATCCGGTGATCTCGGCCAAAGCGACCAACCTGGCCAACCGGGCGAGCGCCGCCAGTATCGACCCCTTAAGTCTTGACGGGGTTAACGACAAGGTGGTCTTGGACAAGTCCGAGATACTGGCCTACAACCGCTCCCAGGCTAGGCTCGGCCCCGACATGATCGTTGATATGCGCAGCGCTAAGACCAGTATCAGTGCGGCTAAGCTCATCAAGGAGAACCGCGATGGTTATCTCTGGGACGCCAGCCTCTCCGGCGGCCCCTATGTCGATGCGGGCGGCGACTATTGGACTCCAGCAGAGCTTGCCCAGATCACTGCCAACGCCAACCTAGACAGCTATAGCGGTAGCCTCAAAGCCCGCTACGCCATCACCGTAGCCCACACCGATTTCAAGAACGTGCCATCAGATGCGGTCTTCGCCGATAAGGGCGATGACGGGCGGCTCAACCTCTTCCAGGTGGCCTCGCTCGGGCCGGACGAGCCACTGTTGATCTTCGCTACCAGCGCTGACGGACAGTGGTACTACGCCCACTCATATCTCTGCACCGGTTGGGTCAAGGCTTCTTCCATCGGCTTTACCGACCGTGGCACCTACGAGCGCTATGCCGGTTATGCCTGGGGCGAGAGCGCTGATTTCCTGACCGTGATCGGGCGCAGTTATAGCCAAGGTGATACCTCCTGGCAGATGGGTTCGATCATCCCCTTGGCTGCTCCAGCTGCCGCGAGTGCGACCAGCTACCAGATCAAGTCGCCGGCAAGTGATAGTTCTGGTGATTTCACTACGACTACCCAGACTATCACCGCCGACCCTGCGCTTTACCTCGGCTGGCAGCCTTATACCAGCCGCAACTTGGTCAAATCCGCGCTCTGTTGGTATGGTGACACCTACGGCTGGGGTGAGGGTTCGTCCAATGTTGACTGCTCGGGCTTGGTCAACGTGGTCTACCGCACTTGCGGCGTGCTCATCCCCAAGAACTCCGCCGCTATTGGCGTGGCCAGTGGTGCCCATATCCTCATGTCCGGCAAGAGCGACGCCCAGCGCCTGAAGACCATCACCAAGCTGCCTAGCGCCAGTATCCTCTGCATCAAGGGGCATATCCTCTTCTACCTCGGTAAGCAGACTGGGGTGCCCTATGTTCTGCAGGCCACCGGCGGTTTTTGGCTGAAGCCCAGCGGCAAGGAGGACAGGGTGCTCAAATGCCTGGTGACCGACCTTAGCCCCTGGCGCAAACTCGGCACTAAGCTCGCGCCCACCTATGACTGCATCGTCAATGCCTTTAGGGTGATTTAAGCGCCCAAACCGTTACAAAGGGAGGCTTCTTACGGTTATGAGACGTTTGTTGGCTTATGTAAAGTTTGCTTTTACATAAGCCAAGCTCTGTGCCTTGACTTTTTTGGGGCTTGCCCTTATCCTGATAAGGAGGAGAATCAAAGAGGGGAAGGGGAGGTCGATGGCAGAGCACATCGAGCAGCATGACTTCGACAGCGTCACCACCAATGACGACATGAAGTCGAATTCCTACAAGTCAGGGCAGGACGCCCTTAACTTCGAGGCCAACGGCAAGTCTTTCGGGCTGGTCGAACACGCCCATCCTTGGCGCTACGAGCAGGACGGCCTCACCGTGACCCGGGGTAGCGCCTGGTCGGGCCCGGGCTGTCATGACGGCTGCGGCGTGCTGATGTACAGCGACGCCGACGGGCACCTGGTTAAGGTCGAGGGTGACCCGGAGAACCCCTACAACCAAGGTCGCCTCTGCGTACGCTGCATAGCGGTGCCAGAGGCGATCACCAACCCCAGCCGTCTGCGCTACCCGATGAAACGCGAGCGGGCCGACCGGGGCAAGGACAAATGGCAGCGGATCAGCTGGGACGAGGCCTACGACCTGATTTATCAGAACTTCCAGCGCTTCAAGGAGGAGAGCGGTGCCGAGAGCGTGCTCTTCTGCCAAGGTACTGGCCGTGACATCGCCCAGTACATCACCCGTTTAATGTACTCTTTCGGCAGTCCCCACTATGTTCTCAATATCAGCGGCATGAGCTGCTATGCCCCCCGGGTGACGGCATGCTTTGCTACCACTGGGTCGTTTTGGCTTGGCGATTATTCCCAGGAGTTCGCCGACCGTTATGACAATCCCGAATGGCACCGGCCCGAGCGGATCGTGGTCTGGGGCAACAACCCCCTGGTCTCCAATTCCGACGGCCTCTACGGCCATTGGGTAGTGGATTGTATGCGACTCGGCTCCGAGTTGATCGTGGTCGATCCCAAGTGCACCTGGCTAGCCTCGCGGGCACGTCAGTTCTTGCAGATCCGTCCTGGTACCGATGGTGCGCTTGCCCTCGGCATGATTAACGTGATCATCGCCGAGGACCTCTGGGATCATGACTTCGTGGACAAATGGTGCTATGGTTTCGATGAGCTGAAAGAAGCAGTGAGCGCCTATACGCCGGAAGCAGTGGCAGAGATCACTTGGCTTGAGGCAGATGAGATCGTGCAAGCCGCCCGCGACCTGGCCCAGGCCGAGAGCGCGATCCTGCAGTGGGGCGTGGCCATTGATATGACCAAGGAGACCATCCCCGCCTCACAGGCCCTGCTCGCCCTTTTCGAGATCACCGGCAACATTGAGAAGCCTGGCGCCATGATCGCGCCGCCCACCCTGCTCTACTATGGTGGTGGCTGGGGCGGGGAGTGGCTGCCCGAGGGCCAAGACCAGAAGCGCTGTGGTTATGACAAATATCCCCTGGTCGGCCAAGCTTTCATTATGAGCCAGACCGACGAGATGATCAGTCAGCTGGAGACCGACCAGCCCTACCGTTTGCGTGGTGCCTGGATCGAGACCACCAATTTCTTAGCCTGCACCTCGCCCGATCCCGAGCGCGAACTTGCCGCCTACAACAACCTCGAGTTCATCGCCTGTGTCGACCTCTTTATGACCCCGACTATCATGGCACTCGGCGATGTGGTCTTGCCTGCTTTGATGTACCCGGAGCGGGACGGGCTGCGCGTCGGTGACGGCGCCCAGCGCGGCGAGACCATCAACAAGGCGATCGAGACCGAGACCGAGGGGCGCTCTGACATGCAGATCTGCCTCGAGCTCGGGCGCCGCTTCAACCCGGAGGCGTGGCCCTGGAATGACGTCCAGGAGATGTTCGATGACATCCTCAAGCCCTCTGGTTTCGACTTCAAGAGCATGCGGGAAGTAGCACCGGCCTATATTCCATTCGAGTACCACAAGCACGAGAAGGGAATGCTGCGCCTGGACGGCAAGCCTGGTTTCAACACCCCGACCGGGCGTCTCGAACTCTGGTCGAGTTTTCTCAGTAACCTCGGCCTCAATCCTCTGCCTGAGTTCTTCGAGCCGAGCCCTGGCCCCAAGTCGACGCCAGAGCTTTTCAAGGATTACCCTCTGATCCTCACTACCGGTGCACGGCCTTGGGGCTATTTCCACTCCGAGCATCGTCAATTCCCCCATCTGCGGGCCCTCCATCCCGAGCCGGTGATGGAGATGAACCAACACACTGCTGACAAGTACGGTGTCAGTGACGGCGAATGGGCCTGGGTCGAGAACGACCGGGGCAAATGTAAGCGTATCGTCAAGGTCAACCAGGGCGTGATGGATGGCGTGGTCAGCGCCGACCACGCGTGGTGGCATCCGGAGGGGAGCCCCGACAACCTCTACGACCTTTGGGACTTGGCAGTCGGCAATCTGCTCGCCTTCGATCCCGGCAAGGCTGGTTTCGGCTGCACCTATAAGAGCACGCTCTGCCGCGTGCGCCCGCTCGAGAAGGAGGATAACTAATGTCTGCCAAAGGACTCTTGATCGATTATCAGTGGTGCACCGGTTGCCATAGTTGTGAGGTGGCCTGTCAGATGGAGCATGGGCTGCCGCCCGATCAGCATGGCATCGTGGTCAACCAGGTCGGCCCTTGGCAGCTGCCGGACGGCAGTTGGCAGTTCGATAACATCCCCAGCCCGACCCGTCAGTGCGACCTGTGTGCTGCGCGTACGGCCAAAGCTGAGCTGCCTACCTGCGTCCATCACTGTCAAGCCAAATGTATGCGCTATGGCGACCTAGAAGAACTCGCTGCAAACTTGGCGACGTCGCCACATCAGGTATTGTTCTCCCTCTAAGAGGAGATGATTTCTGCCAACACGCCAAACGGGGGATACCTTATAAGGTATCCCCGCATTGGGCGCGGCATGTGTCGAATAGAAAAGAAATTGCGCCCCTGACAGGATTCGCTGCCGAAAACGGCAATCTGATGCCGGATATTTTGTTCTAATGTCGCTGCTTTAGCTAAGCAGGTCAAGGAAGGTAAAACGTTGTTTCGATTTCGCGTAGGAAAAATCTTCCAGATTGGATGAGCGTCAGACCGAAGTTACCTAGTCGGTAATGAGGGCTGACGCGAATGCAAGCTGGAAGATTTTAACAAGCGAAATGGTGCCCTTGACAGGATTCGAACCTGCGGCCTACTGCTCCGGAGGCAGTCGCTCTATCCCCTGAGCTACAAGGGCACGGTTTCCCTATTATAGTGGATTGAGCGGTTCAAGAAGATGCCCCTGCTTGGTCTGAGCAGGGGCATTAACGTTGGGGTGGCACTCTAAACAGCCCATTCCCCTTGTTATTGTTGGGTTTGCTTACAACTGGAAGTCCGGGTCGAAGAGCTCGGAGACGCTCTCGCCGACCGCCACGTTGTGGATGGCCTGGGCGAGCAGGGGGGCGATGGTGGCGACCCGGATCTTGCCGGTCAGGCGTTCGGGTGCGACCCGTACCGTGTCGGTGACCACAACCTCCTTGATCACGGAGTTCTCCAGTCGCTCATAAGCCGGCCCGGAGAGCAGGCCGTGGGTGGCGCAGGCGTAGATCTCGGCCGCTCCGGCGTCGGCCAGGGCCTGAGCGCCAGCGCAGATTGAGCCGGCGGTGTCGATCATGTCGTCGTTGAGGATACAGACCTTGCCCTTGACCTCGCCGATCACCTGGGAGACCTCGGCCACGTTATGGGCGGGGCGGGACTTGGCCATGATCGCCAGGTCGGCGTCCATGATGTCAGAGAGCTTCTTAGCGGCCTTAGCCCGGCCGACGTCAGGGGAGACGATGCAGATGTTTTGCAGGTGTTTTTGCTCGAAATAGTTGGCGAAGATGGGCAGGGCGGTGAGGTGGTTGACCGGTTGGTCGAAGAAACCCTGGATCTGGCCTTGGTGCAAATCGACCGCGATGATGCTGTCGATGCCGGCGGCGGTCAAGAGGTTGGCCACCAGCTTGGCCGTGATCGGCTCGCGTGCGGCTGACTTCTTGTCCTGGCGGGAATAGCCGAAGTGGCTGATCACTGCGGTGATCTTGTCGGCCGAGGCGCGTTTGGCTGCGTCCACCATAATCAGAAGCTCCATTAGGGAGTCATTGACGTCAATCTCCTCCTGTAGGCCGCCACAGGCCACCGATTGGATCAAGAAGACGTGCTTGCCGCGTACGCTTTCCTTGAAACGCGCGTAGACCTCGCCGTTGGCGAAGCCCTCCAACTTGATGTTGCCAAGCTCCAAACCGAGCTCCCTTGCGATGGCCTCAGCCAGCTCGGGGTTAGTACGCCCGCTGAAGACCGCGAATTCGTTTGCCATGTCCTGCCTTTCTGTGCTTGGCTTTATTATAGCTGGTGCAAAAGCGACCAGGTCTAACTTAGACAACCGTTTGAAAACTACCGGTGCGACCGATAAGCTTCTTCTTATGCTCGGCGCTCCAACCCTCCTTGGTGATCTGCTCGGAGCGCTCTAGGGCAAGTGCGCCGTTTGGAACGTCTTGGGTGATCACCGAACCGGCCCCGGTCACGGTGTCGTTGCCGACTTTGACCGGCGCGACGAACATGGTAGAGGAACCAACGAAGGCGTGGTCGCCGATCTCGGTGGGGTGCTTGTTGACACCGTCGTAGTTGCAGGTGATTGAACCAGCCCCGATGTTGACTTCGCGGCCTACCTGGGAGTCGCCGATATAGGAGAGGTGCGGTACCTTTGAGTTAACGCCGATGGTCGAGTTCTTCAACTCTACCGAGGTACCGATGTGCACGCCGTCCTTGAGTACGGTGCCAGGGCGCAGATAGGCGCGCGGCCCAGTCGAGACCCGGTTGCCGATGGTGGAGCCGATCGCGATGGTCTCGTCAATCGAGCAATCCTCGCCGATCTGGCAGCTGTTGATACGGGTGTTGGGACCGAGTACGGTGCCGCGTCCGACGTGGGTGTCACCCATCAGCAAGGTCATCGGCAGCACTTCGACGTCGTGTTCGAGCTCGACGTCGGGGCCGATCCAAACGCTCGAGGGGTCGAGCATGGTGACGCCTTCGAGCATGTGCCGGGTGTTGATGCGCTGGCGCAGGATCGCTGCGGCCTCAGCTAGCATCACGCGGTTGTTCACCCCCACCAGCTCACTCTCGTCCTCGGTGCTGAAGATATCAACCCGCCCGCCTGCTTCCATGATCACCGGCAGGGTGTCGGTCAGGTAGTACTCGCCCTGGGCGTTGTCGTTACCCACCCGCTCGAGCGCGGCGAAGAGCACTTTGGTGTCAAAACAATAGACCCCGCTATTGACCTCATGGATGTTGCGTTCGGCGATGCTGGCGTCCTCTTCTTCGACGATCTTGACAAAACTACCCTCCAGATCACGCACGATACGGCCGTAGCCGGTGGGGTTTTGTGCTTTGAAAGTGAGCACGCAGGCGTGGGCGCCGCTGGCTTCGCGGGCAAGGGCCAGATCCCTCAAGGTCTCGGGTTTGATCAGGGGAGTGTCGCCATTGAGGACGATCACCGATTCCGGAGCGTCCTTGCCAGCAAGGACTGGCCGCGCTTGTTTGGCGGCGTCGGCGGTACCCAGGCGTTTTTCTTGGAAGACGATCGGCACGTCATCGACCAGAGCCATCACTTTTTCGCGTTGGTGGCCGAGCACGACACAGATCTGGGTGGCGCCGGCGTCTTTGGCACAGTCGATCACCCAACGTACCAGCGGCTTATCCAGCAGGGTGTGGGCGACTTTGGGCGTGTCTGACTTCATCCGGGTGCCAGCGCCGGCTGCTAGTATTAATGCTGAGAATGCCATACGGTCTCCTTTATTGGCTCTGAAAATCCACTATTCGGGCATCTTCGCGTCCGCCCGTACTCGAGTACGGGCGGACACTCCGTGCGGACAGACGCGAATCTGCTCCGAATATTGGATTTTCAACTTGCTTGTATCGTTTCTGTGATGTTTCTGTCATTGTGCGGTTTGGGGATAGCTTATTAGCTGGCCTCGTTGCTCTCGTCGCCGATGAGGGAGGCGACGAAGTCGTCGACGTCGAAGTCGTCGAGATCATCGATTTGCTCGCCTACGCCGACTTTTAGGATGGGTAGGTCGAGCTCGTGGGAGATGGCGACGGCGATGCCGCCTTTGGCGGTGCCGTCGAGTTTGGTCAGGATCAGGCCGTCGAGATCGACCGCCTCCTTGAACTCGCGGGCCTGGGTGAGGCCGTTCTGACCGGTGGTGGCGTCGAGCACGAGGATGAGGTAGACCGGCAGGCCTCCCGAGACAAGTTCCGGGCCGGTCGCTTCGCCGGAGGGCAGGACGGCCGTCTGGGCCAGGCGCTCGCTCTGCTCGCTCGCGCTCTGGTCGAGGGCGAACTTGGCGGCGCGTTTGCGGGTCACTTTGACCACCTTCTGAAGCTCGCGCATCAGGTCGGAGGAGGTGTGGAGGCGGCCGGCGGTGTCGATCAGGGTGAAGGCGACCCCGTCCCGTTCGGCGGCGTTCAAGGTGTCGTAGACCACGCCGGCCGGGTCGGCGCCGCGTTCCTTGGTGACGAGCGGCACACCGGCACGCTCGGACCAGACCTCAAGCTGCTCGGCGGCGGCGGCGCGGTAGGTGTCGGCGTTGCCGAGGATGACCGATTTTCCAGCGTCCTTCAGCTGTTTCGCGAGCTTCCCGCAGGTCGTGGTCTTGCCGACACCGTTGATGCCGACGAAGACCAGACAGGCGGCCGGCTCGCCGAAGATGTCATAGGGCGCCGCAGTGAAGAGCGCCTTGATCTCATCTGCGAGGTAAGCGAGCACGCCGGCGGCGTCGGGGATGGCCTTGCGGGTGGCGGTCTTTCGCAGTTCGCCGACGATCTGCATGGTCGCGGCGGCGCCGAAGTCGGACTCTATCAGAGTTTCCTCGAGCTTATCCCAGAAGTCTTCGTCGACTTTGGGCGAGTTGTGCAGGACGACGTTCAAGCCCTCCTTGAGCTGCGTGTTGGCCTTTGACAGCCCCTGTTTCAATCTATCAAAAAATGACATGCTCAGATTATAGAGCGTAGCGGGATCATGGCGGACTGTTGTGGAATAGCCCCATTCTCGTCATTACACGGCTCACTTGACAATTCCGGGGGGGGCACATCAAACAGGGACACCCTATAAGTGTCCTGTTTGATGTCCTCTTGGACGGCCTATAACCACCTCAGGATTGCCACGTTGTTTTGTGTGCTTCACCTAACAAAATGTAACAAAGGCCCAGGTCGATCTTCGACATTGCCCAGTCAAGCCGAGCAATGTCGGGGGGTCTAAGTCTCAAACGGTGGGGTAGGCGACGGTGTCGAAGATGGTTGCGGCGTGGTCGGAACTGGTGGTGCCGGAGTTGCCTGTAGAGCCGCTGTTGCCGGTCGCGTTGCCTGCGCTGCCGTTACTGGTGCCGTTTGTACCGGTGGTACCGCTGCTGCTGCCACTATTCATACCATTCATGGAACGGGAGATGCCGGCGGGAGCGCCGGCGAAGTCGCGGCGGGACCCACCGGTGATGGTGAAGATGAGCGTGATCGCGGAGACGACCAGGATCGCGGCGAGCAGAACCATGATGATGGTCGCTTGCAGCTTGGTCGGGTGGTCAGGCTCGGATTTTGCGAGGGCAGCACCTGAGATGACCGCTGCACCAGGGGTGCCGGGGGCCGGGTTCAGATTGGGGGATTGTTTGTTGTCTGACATGAGGATATCTCCTTTTTTCTTTGACGTGACATTTGCAAGCTTAGGCGTCAGTGCTGAAAGCTGGTTGAAATAATTCGGCTTTGGCTTCGGGGGACACCCTATAGAGTGTCCCCGTATATCTCGTGTTTCAATTCGGTTTCAGATTCGGCGGGTAAATTAAAGCTATCCAAATATTCTCCGAGGAAAGAGGTAGCATGCAGGCGAAGATGAAGAAACGTTTGCCTTGGATCATCATGGCTGCGGCGATAGTGGTGGTAGTGGTGGTTGCTCTAATAATCATATGGGCGGTGGTGCTGGGTTCGAAGAAGAGCACGACGAGCGTGAGCACGGCCACGGTCGCGAGCGGAAACGTTACCACCACAGTATCCGGGTCGGGGAGCGTGACTGCCGACGAGGTCGACGCCGATTTACCCTACGGCATCAAGGTGAATAGCGTGAAGGTCGCGGTCGGCGACTACGTCAAGAAAGGGGACACCCTGGCGACCCTTAGCTCCTCGACGGTCTCTGAGGCGTTCTCTGACGTCACCGACGACCTCAGTAACGCCAAGGACAAGCTCGCCGACGCCAAAGCCACGCAGACCAAGTCCATCCGCAAGGCCCAAGTGAACGCCTTGAAGGCGCGCTACAAACTGGTCAAGGCGCTGGCCGCACAGGACAAGCTGACCGCGCCGGTCTCTGGACAGGTGAGCGCGCTCAATATCACCGCTTCCACCGAATTCACCCTGAGTGGCGGGAGTTCAAGCACGAGCGGGAACACGACCAGCGCCGCTTCGACGGCCACGAGCGCAAGCGGCAGTTCTACCAGGCTGAACAACGCTGCCAGTTCAAGCGCTTCCGGCAAGAAGTCGACCGGTTCATCTTCTAGCGGCAGCAAGAGCGGTGGTGGCACTTCTAGTGGTAGCGGTACAAAGAGCGGGAACAGCGATAGCGGAAGCGGGAGCAGTAGCTCGGGCTCTGGGGGTACGAGTGGTAGCACTTCTGGCACGGGCGACAGTGGAGCCGTATCGGGTTCTACCTCCGGTACCTCTTCTGCGGCTGACTTTCAGACTGCCGTTGCCTCCTCGACTGATGCTACCTTAAGCAGCGTTAGCGACAGCGCCGCCACCGGTTCAGTCTTCAGCCAGGTTGCCGATGAGACTTCTAGCACCAGTAGCGACAGCTCGACGAGCGGCGCATGGGTGATCAGCGGCGACAGCTATCAGGGTATCGCCGCTACTATCGCTGACGCCGACCATTATGCCCTCGACCTCTCGGTCGACCAGCTCGACATCGCAAGCGTCAAGGTTGGCCAGAGCGCGAGCATCACGCTCGACGCGCTTAGCGGCCAGACCTTCAAGGGCAAGGTGACTGCAGTCGACACCGGGAGCGCGACTTCGAGCTCGTCCGGTTCCAGCTCGAGCTCCAGTGGCACCTACAGCGCCACCCTGACCTTCGCCAAAGCTGACGGCGTGTATATCGGTATGACCGCCGACGCTGTTATCACCAAGGATTCCGTCACGAACGTGCTTACCCTGCCGGCGGCGGCCATCCAGCAGAGCGGGAACCAATCCTTCGTGTACACCAGCGCGAATGGCGACACGCTAGGCGACGAGGTCGACATCACCACCGGGCTTTCCGACGGCAGCACCGTCCAGGTCACTGGCGGGCTCACTGAGGGGCAGACGGTGTATTACATCGTCTATGACGACAACAGCACGTCGTCATCGTCATCCTCCTCGTCTTCGAGCGGGCGGTCGAACCGGAGCTTCAGCGGCGGCAACTTCGCCGGTGGCATGCCCGGCGGCGCTCCTTCCGGGATGGGGCGCTAAGATGGCCGATCCCAAAGTCGTCATCGAATTCGTCGACGTGTATAAGATCTACCAGGTCGGGGACAGCGAGGTGCGGGCGCTCGACGGGGTCAGCTTCCAGGTTCGCCAGGGCGAGTTCGCCTCCATCGTCGGGCCGTCTGGGTCGGGCAAGTCCACCACTATGCAGATCATGGGGTGCCTGGACCTGGCGACTTACGGGACCTATTATCTCGACGGCAAACCAGTGAGTAATTACGGCGAGGACGAGCTGGCTGACATCCGCAACCGCAAGATCGGTTTCGTCTTCCAGAACTTCAACCTGATCGGCAAGATGACCCTGGAGGAGAACGTCGAGCTGCCGCTGATCTACGCGGGGGTGGGGCGCGAGGAGCGTGCTCCCCGGGTGCGCCAGGCGCTCGAGCGGGTCGACCTCTGGGGGCGCCACCAGCACACCCCGCTCGAGGTCTCCGGCGGCCAGCAGCAGCGTTGCGCCATCGCCCGGGCGCTAGTGACCGAACCGGAGCTGATCCTCGGCGACGAGCCGACCGGCAACCTCGACTCGCACACCTCGGCCGAGATCCTCGCGCTCTTCGCGGAGCTCAACCGCGAGGGCAAGACCATCGTCCTGATCACCCACGACGACCACATCGCCGCCCAGACCCACCGCCGCATCCGCATCATGGACGGCAAGGTCGCCGCCGACGAGGAGTTGGACGCTGATCGTCATCCTGAACCTTCCACCCGTCATCCTGAACTCGATTCAGGAGCTCATCCGGAAAAGATTGCGGGTGGGGCCCGCAATGACGAGGGCGCTAAGTTACGCAAAAGCGGGAAGGCGGTGGCCTGATGTTCCTGCAATCACTCAAGATGGCCTGGAAGGCCATCCTCTCGAACAAGCTGCGCTCGCTGCTCACTATGCTTGGCATCATCATCGGCGTGGTCGCTCTGGTGGTGTTGGTGAGTCTGGTTTCCTCGGCCACTTCCTCGGTGCAAAACGACATCAACAGCATCGGCCGCGACATGATGTCGGTGAATATCGAGAGCACCGACGCGTCTACTGCCCTCGACAGCTCCGACCTCGACCAGATCGCCGCCCTCGACGGGGTCGGCGCGGTCGCGCCAGTGAAGAACGTGAGCGGTAGCGCCAAGGAAGGCACCGAGAGCTACAACGTCTCGGCGGTCGGCACCACTAACGCCTATTTCGGCATCGAAGGCTACGGCCTCGCCCACGGCCGCTACCTGCTCAAAGCCGATCAGGATAATAACTCCTACGTGGTCGTCCTCTCCAACAACGCGGCGGCGGCGATCTACGGACGGACCGACGTGGTGGGGGAGACCTTCGTCTTCGACGAGACCCATTACACGGTGGTCGGGGTGTTGGCGGCGCAAGACACGACCGGGGCGATGTCGTCGATGTACACCGTCTACATCCCCTACAGCATCGCCGAGCGGGTGTCGAACGCGAGTTCGAGCTCGGGGTCCGGTTTCGGTGGGTCGGCCTCCAGCTCCTCGTCTTCGGCGAGCGGCATCACCAGCTTCTATGTAAGCGCAGCCTCCTCCGACCAGATCGATGTGGCCAAGAGCTCGCTCGACGCCTGGCTGCTCAACCACTTCGGGTCGAGTGAGGATTATTATATCAGTGATTCCAGCGCCATCGCCGACACCATGGCCAGCGTCACCAACACCTTCGCCCTGCTGCTCGGCGGCATCGCGGCCATCTCGCTTCTGGTCGGTGGCATCGGCATCATGAATATCATGCTGGTGAGCGTCACCGAGCGCACCCGCGAGATCGGCATCCGCAAGGCGATCGGGGCGCGCCGTCGCTCCATCCTGCTCCAGTTCCTGATTGAGGCCTTGGTGGTCTGCCTGATCGGTTGCGCCATCGGCCTCGTCCTCTCCGGTCTGATCATCATCGTCGTCGACCTGGTCTCGGGCTCGCTCACCTACGGTCTGTCGCTACCGGTGATGCTCATCGCGGTGCTCTTCTCCCTCGTCATCGGCATCATCTTCGGCGTCTACCCCGCCCGCAAAGCCGCCCGTCTCGAACCGATCGAGGCCCTGCGCTACGAATAATGTAACGAGGGGACGGTCCCCTCGTTACATTCTGTTTACTCATGCGTAAACCTTCCCAAGGCAATTTTAGGTGTCCCCGTTATCGGTAGTCTATTTAGAGTGTCCCTGAAACCGCTATCGGTTATCCCTGTGCGTGAGGTGGTAGCCGTCTGCGACCGGGCAGGGGTACACCTTGAGGTCCTGCCCGCGCTCGTCGCGGATGATCTTGGCCCGCCGCTCTGCCGCCTTTCGTGTCGCATAGAGGCGTTTCGGCGCACCATGGCTGTCGGTGCAGCCGCAGGACAGGCTGCTGGGAGTGACTCGACTGGCGGGGGAAAGATGCCACTTCCCACATTTTTGGCATTGGTAAGGCACCATTTTCCCATGCGTACCGCCGAGGTAGCGGGCACTCTCGCGAGCCGCGGCCTCCGAGGGATACTCCGTGAGCGGCTTGCCGCTTCGTCCGACGCAGGTCTTACTTTTTCCGTGAGCCGTAGCAGTGAAGTCGCCATAATGTTCAGAATGTTTCATGTGTATGGATGCCTTTCTGGACAATATATTACAGCAATGCAGTCGGGTCATAATCATGCAGAGCAGCAAGAATTCACCAAAGACCTTGACGATTTGCATACAACGCAATACAATGTATGTGATTCGCAGACAAGGCAAAGGAGGAACCATGACAACGACCGTAAGTTTTCGCATTGACGTCGAGGTGAAGCGGGCCTTTGACGAGTTCTGCCAGAAGGTCGGCATGTCGGCTTCGACCGCGTACAATCTCTTCGCCCGCGCCGTGACCCGTGAGCAGCGTCTGCCTTTTGCGGTGACGACCAATGAAGAGCCGTTCTGGAGCGAGGCCAATCAAGAGCGCCTCTATCGCTCTTACGAGCAGCTGAAGAGCGGCAATGGGGCGCAACATGATCTGATTGAGGCCTAAGCATGCGAAAGATCTGGTCAGATGACGCCTGGGAAGACTATCTGTACTGGCAAAGCCAAGACCGTAAGACCCTAAAGAAAGTCAATAAACTATTGAAGGACATCGAATGAAACGGTGCCGAATCCGGGATAGGCAAACCAGAACCGCTGCGCTATGGTCTTTCCGGAACCTGGAGTCGTCACATCGACGAGAAGAACCGGCTAGTCTACTACATCGAGAATGACAATCTGAACATTTTACAGTGCAGGGCGCATTATGATGAATGAGGTTATAAGTTCTTTTTTATGGCCGACTAATCGCCCATGTCCCGTCGTATCATTGAGCGTATGGCCGTCAGCAAGAAAAACGATGAAACCTCCGCGCGATTCCGCCTTCGCGACCTCTTCCTGTTGCTGGGGGCTTGCCTAAGCTATCTCACCCAAGACCTCCGCGAGATCATTAAACTGGTGACATACCTCATCGTCTGGCTTATAGTGATATTCTGATATGGATTAAGGGGAAGGATGCGGATCATGACGAAATTGCCGTCCCTATTCGTCTTGTGGCTCCAGACCGCGTGCGTGGGTTCGTTGGACGGTCAGGCTTTCATGGAGGCGATGGGCGATCGTTTCGAGTTGCTCGGCGCCGACGAGTTCGGCTTACCAGGCTGCGGGGATGCCCCGGTTTGGCGCGAAACCGTAGCGGAGGGCGGCGAGACCGCCGGCAACGGCCGCCGTGGTGTCGACGACATAGCCGCCAGAGCCGATGCTGTCTTCGCTCGCGTCGGCGAAAGCCGGCTCAGCCAAGCGTTTGTAATAGGTGCAGGCCTCGTTCAGCGGTGCTGCGTCCTTGCAGACGTCCAGCGCTTGTCGGATAGCGGCGGCGACAGCCTCGCACAAGTCCGGGTTCTTCAGATCCTGGCCAAAGGCCAGCAGCATCTCCGCGACCGCCAGGTAGAGCACGCAGCCGAGGCAGCTGATCGGATGGGCGTGGGTGAGCGAGGAGACGTCGGAGACGATCCGCAGACCACGGGCGGAGTAGATTGTGATGTTATACTCTGTAAATAGAATAATAACGGGAGGATGCGCATGAGGGAGCCGTTGCCGTTCTCGTCGAAGCTGCGGCCGCCGCATTCGAGGGGGCGGGCATCGTCGCCGAGCTCGCCTGCTCAACCGAACTCGAAGCGCGCCTCGCCGAGCGCTGAGCGCTTCGGCCGTCTCAGTCGTCATAGCCCGATAATGTCTGCTTTTACGTCATAGGAAATGTGAGGATGCTTTATCATATTTTGAGGAAAAATGACACAATTGTCAAAAATACTCAAAATATAAGGAGGGCGCGCGATGGAGGTCAAGCGTGATAGATACCTGAAGCGACTCAAAGGCCGGATGCACAACGGTATGATCAAGATCGTCACCGGCATCCGGCGTTGTGGGAAGACCTATCTGCTCTTCGATCTGTTCGGTGGATATTTGCATTCTCTTGGTGTCGATGATGCCCATCTCATCGAGCTCGCTCTTGACGACGAGCAGAACGCACAGTACCGCGACCCAGCCGCCCTTTCGGCTTTCCTCAACGGACTCATTGACGACAGAGGTGAGTATTATGTCTTACTTGATGAGGTACAGTACGCGATCTCCGGTAAAGAGCTGAGGAACCCCGAGGAACCGCCCGCGCTCTATGGAGTGCTCAACGGTCTGTTGCGTAAACACAATGTCGACGTGTATGTGACCGGCAGCAACTCGAAAATGCTCTCCACCGACGTGCTTACCCAGTTCCGCGGTCGTGGCGATGAAGTGCGGGTGAGGCCCCTTTCTTTTGCGGAGTTCATGCAGGGTTTTGTGGGGGATCGCTACGAGGCTTGGGCAGAGTATGTCCTGTATGGCGGCATGCCGCTCATCCTCTCAATGAGAAGCGACGAGCTGAAAGTCCATTATCTTGAGAACCTTTTCCAGGAAACCTACGTGAAGGACATCGTGTCGCGTAACCATCTCAGCAAGACCCAGGAGCTGGAGGATCTGCTCGACGTGGTGGCCTCAAACGTCGGCGCGTTGACGAACCCGACGAAACTCGAGGCGACCTTCAAGAGCGTCCTCCATTCGCGGATTAGCACGAACACCATCGTGGCCTATCTTGGTTACCTGGAAGAGGCGTTCCTGGTCGAGGAGGCGAAGCGCTACGACGTGAAGGGGCGCAAGCACATTGGGAGTCCGAAGAAATATTACTTCGCGGACACGGGTTTGCGCAACGCACGCCTCGGCTTCAGGCAGACCGAGGAGAACCACCTGATGGAGAACATCATCTATAACGAACTGCGTCTGCGTGGCTTCTCGGTCGACGTCGGCGTCATCGAGAAGCGGGGAAGCCGGGCAGGGGAGCCTTACCGCAAGTCCCTGGAAGTCGATTTCGTCGCCAACCTGGGGAGCAAGCGGTATTATCTGCAGTCTGCCTATCAGCTCCCTGATGCGGAGAAGATCGCGCAAGAGAAAGCAACGCTTCGCGCAATCGACGACAGTTTCAAGAAGATAATCCTGGTGCGCGACGTGGTCAAGCCGACCCGTGACGAGCACGGCATCCTCACGATGAGCATTCTCGACTTCCTCGCAGACGACGCCAGCCTGGAGGTCTGACTGTTTCGCAGTGCGAGGAATGGCCCTGGCTTGTATGCGCTAGAATCCGGGCATGGGAAGTGTGATTCAAATAATCAAGGTACAAAGGCCGAGCGACTTGCCTGATTCCAGCGTGCTGGTGATACCCGATGAGCTCTTGAAACTTGACGACGGCCAGGAAGTCTATGCTTTTGCCAATAGTGGCGGCGGTGTGACTATCACTACGAGCGCAGACGGAGCAGTCGAAGCGAAAGTCAAGGACGAGAATCCAACAGGCATATGGCCACCCGATGCGGCCGCGATGGCGAGAGCGGCGTGGTAGGGATCGCGTAACTTCAAAGCGAATGGAGAGGTGACCGGGCAGCCGGCGGTATCGACCAGATCATCTCCCATCTTCTGCCCTTCATGAGCGAGCTCCTCCAGGAGAACTCCTTACTCGCCCACGCCAAAACAGAACTCATGGACGACCTCCAACACCTCTCCAA
>JAISGO010000003.1 GCA_031263025.1 Coriobacteriales bacterium | reverse complement strand
ACCTGGGGGCTTTTAATGATGCTTTCATCACATATCCGGTCAGTCGCTATGATCTTAAAGGTAAGCGCTTGCTCAAAAGTCAACAGAAAATCTACTTGGCAGACCCCGGCATGCGTACGGCCATCGCTGGACGGCAACCAGGGCCGGAGTTCGGGCATATCCTGGAGAATATCGTTTATCTGGAGCTGCGCCGTCGGTACACTAATGTTTGGGTCGGTAAAGCAAACGCCTACGAAGTAGACTTCGTCGCACAAGACAAGAACGGATATATCGAATACTTCCAAGTGGCCTTGACCTTGCGCGACTCAGAGGTATTGCAACGCGAGCTGCGGGCATTACGGGGCATTCCGGATGTGAATCCGCGTTACCTGCTCTGTTTTGATCCCGAAGAAGCGGTGTACGACGGAATCAAACAGCTTAACCTCCTCAACTGGCTCTTAGCGGATTAAGGACAAAGCTCAAAGCGGGCTGAATCCGTAAAACCACCCAAAACCGGCCTTCTGTGCAAAAACCCTCAGGGGAGCGCGACCGGTAATCTGAAACCTCCTACCCGCGCTCCCCATAACCCAACAGGCTGGGGGCAGGGAGGCGGCCGCGGACACGAGGAAGACCCGCCCGCGCTCCCCATCCATAGGGGCAGCCTATGGAAAAGGACCTAGCCAGGCGGCCCAAACTATTGGACTTTTGCAGGTCAGGGGCGTAGAATCAAAACTGTAAAAGAAGTTTGCGCACTGTGGGTTTGAAGCAGGAGGCAGACTTTGGAACCCACTTTGCGCGAAAGCGCAGAAAGGAGACGGTTTTGAGTACCAAGACCCAAGAAGAGCTGGCTGCTTATCGCAAGCAGATCCGTGAGCTCGCTGAAGGCCCCTTCGATGAGATGCAGAAAGAGATCGAAGTGACCAACAAGTTCCCCCAGGAATTCTTCGACCTGGCCATCAAGAACGACCTCTACCGCTACTACCTGCCCGAGGAGTACGGCGGCTGGGGGCTGTCGGAGTTGGAGATCCTGAAGATCCAAGAGGAGTTCTCGCACGGCCCCGGCGGCATGCGCATGCATCTGCACCATGCGGCCGACCTCAACTGGCGCATCCTCGACGACTACGGCCATGAGGACCTCAAGAAGTACATCGGCATGGACAAGTTCCAGGACAAGAGCGTCTACATCAACTTCGCCCTGACCGAGCAGACCGGCGGCACCGGCGCGGACATCCACACCACCGCGGTCAAGCAGCCGGACGGCAGCTACATCTTAAACGGCGAGAAATGGCTGATCTCGCACACCGATTGCTCCGATTACACCTATGTCATCGCCGTGACCGACCCCGACGACCCCAAGGACAGCCGGCTTTCCGCCTTCGTAGTGGACAACCACGCGCCCGGATTCGAGATCGTGCCGATGCCCCACATGATGGGCTGCCGCGGCGCCGGCCATGCCGGCCTGCGCTTTACCAACGTGCACCTCGACCCGATGTTCCTGTTGGGCGAGGAGGGCCAGGGCATGGAGATCGCCATCCATTCGCTCTCCATCAGCCGCGTGCACATCGCCTGCTCTAACCTGGGTATGGCCCAGCGCATGCTGGAGATGAGCATCAAGCGCTCCAACGACCGCATCACCTTCGGCAAGCCGATCGCCAAGCGCCAGATGATCAAGACCCAGATCGCCAACATGGCCATGAACATCCACGCCCTGCGCTGCATGGTCTACGACTTCGCCCGCGACTACGACGCCGACCCCAACAACGACCAGATCACCCAGAAGGCTGCCATGACCAAGCTCTTCTCCATCGACACGGTCAAGATGGTCTCCGACAACATGCTGGAGATCTTCGGCGGCGACGGCTACTTCGAGGACTGCCCCTACGGCCCCACCGAGCGCCTCTATCGCGACTGCCGGGCCATGTGGCTTGAGGAAGGCGCGCCCAACGTCCAGCGCACCACCATCGCCCGCGAGGTCTACAACAAGAACGGCCAGGTCAAATACCTTGACTGAGCCTGCCTGCAGACCCTTTAAGGCTTTGTCTTAACAATTGGGAGAGCGACCGGCATCCGCGTGTTGCCCGGCGCTCTCCCTTTTTTGCACTATCAACGTACCATCAGAAAGGAACCATCATGAAACCATTGGAAGGTGTGAAGGTCATCGACTTGACCCAGTACCTGGCGGCCCCGGCCTCTTGCCGGGTGTTGGCCGAGTGGGGCGCCGACGTCATCAAGGTCGAGGGTTTCGGGGGCGACCCCACCCGGACCCAGGCGGCTGTCTACAACATGCCCTATACCGACGACGAGAATCTGGGCTTCGATTTCGCTAACTTCAATAAACGCTTCATCTCCATCAACCTCAAGACCCCCGAGGGCATGCAGGTCATGGACAAGCTGCTGCAGACCGCGGACATCTTCGTGAGCAGCATGCGCACCAAGAGCCTGGCCAAGCTGGGCCTGGACTGGGATACCATCAAGGAGAAGTACCCCCAGATCTGCTACGGCCAGATCGTCGGCTACGGTGAGAAGGGCGCCGAGAAGGACGCTGCCGGCTACGACGTGACCTGCTTCTGCGCCCGTGGCGGCATCTTCGGCACCACCGTCAACAAGGGCGACGCCCCCATGATCCCCACCAACGGCTTGGGCGACTTCGGCGTGGGCGTGATGTTGGCCGGCGGCCTGGTAACCGCCCTCTTCAACCGCACCCGTACCGGCAAGGGCGACAAGGTGGTCATCCCCCTGCAGCACGCCGGCCTGTTCATGCTGAGCACCGGCATCGTGTCGGCCCAGTATGGCAACCAATACCCCAAGAGCCGTATGGAAGTGCCCAACCCCTTGAACAACGTCTACCGTTGCAAGGACGGCAACTGGATCGTCATCTGCCTGCCCGAGTACGACCGCGACTATGACAAGGTCATGAAGCTTTTGGGCATGGACGAGTGGGTCGGCAACACCGAGCTCAACAACTGCAGCTACGTCAACATGCACGGGCTCTTGAGCAAGGTCATCGGCATCCTGGACGAGGGCTTTGCCAAGTACACCCTGCCCGAGGCCTTGAAGATGTTCAAGGACAACGACTACCCCTGCGAGCCGGCCAACACCCCGCTGGACATCTACAAAGACCAGAACGTCTGGGATAACGACATGCTCCTGAAGTATTCCTATCCTTCGGGCGAGCGGATCTTCCCCACCAATCCGGTCCACTTCGATTCCCTGGGCACCCCTACCTACAAGTCCAACGGTATGTGCGGCGCCCAAACCGACGAGATCATGGCCGAGTACGGCTTTACCCCCGAGCAGACCGCCCAGTTCAAGGAAGCCGGCGCCATCAAGGCCAACGTGCCCCTGGCTGCCCCCGTCTCCGTCGAGGAGTTCCTGGCCGCGCAGCAGAAATAAGCCTACCGCTTCGTCATTCCCGCGCCCCAGTTCGTCATTCCCGCGCATGCGGGAATCCACAAGACCCCTTGGTGTATATCAAGGGGTCTTCTTTCTTTCTACCTGCGCTACAATACTTGCCATGCGCCTCTTCATCGCCATCGACTTCTGCGAGGCCACCCGCTCGCAACTGATGTCCTTAACGGGCGAGCTCCACAGGGGAGCGCTCTCCGGTACCTTCGTCGACCCTGCCAACCTCCACCTGACGCTGGCCTTCTTAGGCGAGTGCAGCACCTTTGAGGCCGACCGTGCCGCCGCCGCCCTGGACACCCTGACCTTCCCGCCCTTCGACCTGACCATCGACACCCTCGGCTGTTTCTCTAACCATCGTAAACGTAGCGGTTCGTCAAATTCCCCCTTTTCAAGGGGGTGGCGCGTAGCGCCGGGGGTTGTTTCTAACGGTAAAGAGAACCACGTTTCCAGAGGTTCCGGCAATACTTGGTGGGCAGGAATCGCTCCTAATCCAGACTTGGAGGCGCTACATGCGCAGCTGACGGGCGCTCTAGACGCTGCCCAGCTCAGTTACGAGCGGCAAGCTTTCAAGCCCCACATCACCTTAGGCCGCAAGGTACGTTTGCGCGACGGCCGCCTGCCGGGCGACCTAGCCGCGCTCCCCATTGATATCGAGGAACAGGTGGACGCCATCCACCTCTACCGCTCCGAACTTGGCCGCGGCCCCGGCGGCTCTCCCCGTTACCATCTCCTCTATACCCGTACCCGCAGATCTGTACTATAATTAAAAGCGATTAAAACAGATTAAAAGCGATTAAAACAAATTAAAAGAAGTGAAAGCAGATTAAAAAGAATTAAAGGAATCTACGTATGGCTGAGAAGAAGGAAAAGAAGAACCCCTTTACGCCGAGTTTTGGTAGCGTGCCACCTTTAATGGCCGGACGTGCGACTTTGATTGCGGACTATATCCACGGGTTGGGGAACGGCCCGGGCGACCCTAACTATGCGTCTATCCTGATTGGCGCTCGCGGCTGCGGTAAGACTGCCTTGCTAACCAAGATTGCCACCGAAGTAGGGCAATATGGCTGGATTGCCGCTGAAGTGGCTAGCGGCCCCGGCCTCTTGGAGGATATCCTAGAGCGGACTGCAGGAAGCGGCCGAGAATTCCTTGAGCAGCCAGCGCGTAGCCATATCACCTCTGTTTCGGCGGCGGGGATGGGCATCGCCCGGAGTTTCCAGCCGGATAAGACCGGTAATTGGCGCACCCAGATGAATAAGATGCTTGATCAACTTGCTGTCCAAGACGTTGGCTTGCTCATCAGCGTGGACGAAGTCGACGCGGCTGATCCGGAGCTCCACCAGCTGGTCACGAATTTCCAATTCTTCGTAAGGGAAGGACGCAAAGTCGCCTTGTTGCTGGCGGGGCTTCCGCAGAATGTTTCTGAGCTGCTTCAAAATAAGACTATATCATTCCTGCGTCGGGCATATCAACACCACTTAGGTTCGGTGCCGCTTTTCGACGTGCGTGAGACCATGCAGAAAACGGTGGAGATATCCGAGCGTGAGGTCCTTGATCCAGAACTTGAGGTCATGGCTGCGGCCACGGGCGGCTATCCTTTCTTGATCCAATTGATCGGCTATCACGTGTGGCGGCAATCACCTGAGCAAGAACGGATCAGCGCCGAGGACGTCAAGCGTGGCATCGCGTTCGCTAAAGGGATGATGGACCAGATGATCTTCGACACCACGGTCAAGGAGCTCTCGGAGGGCGACCTTAAATTCCTTCTGGCGATGCTACCTGACGAAGCCGGCAGCACGACCGCAGAGATAGCTAAACGGATGGGCGTAACCACGAACTACGCAGGCCAGTATCGTCGCCGGTTAATCGAACAAGGAATCATCGAGGATATGGAGCGCGGCCGGCTTGATTTTGCGATACCGATGCTGCGCGAGTACCTGGAAGAAAAATCGGTTGAGTAGGCAGGTAATCCTGCGCAACTGGCTGCCGTCTTGTCGGCATTAAGTGTGATAACCGGTAGCGGCCCGTGACTCGGCGGAGCCGGTGGCGGTCATCTGGTCAAGGGGCAGGCGCAAGAGACCCAAGTCCGGCACGTAGAAATAGAGCACGAAGCCGCGCTTACAACGGAAGCGGCACTCTAAACAAGGATCCTCATCGCAGTACACGTAGGCATCCTCATCGGCCAGGGCAAACACCAGGGGCGGCTTCTTGCCTG
>JAISGO010000055.1 GCA_031263025.1 Coriobacteriales bacterium | reverse complement strand
GGCGGCAACTCGCCCGCCAAAGCCCGGTAGTCCTCTTCAAGTTCGTTCTTCAGATAGAGCACCGGTGGAACCAGGAACTCGCGGATGGTCTTCAATACCAGCTCACGGGTGGTGCCGTTGGCTTCCTGCTCTGTACAATAATTTTGCAGGAAGGACATGAAGCGCGGCAGGTCGAAATACCAGTTGGCGACCTTACGCAGGGCCGGAGTGTCTCCTGAGACGGTGGACTTGGGTGCGATCAGCTCGACCGGCAGGTACTGATGGCCGAGCTCGCATTCGTCGGCGTAGGCCACGCTGGACTTGCAACCCTGCACTGGGCAACGCCCACGCACCTGGCGGCCGTTTAAGAAGGTCTCCGCCTTTTCGTCATAGAACTGCTCGGTCTCCTCGAGTTGCAGGAAACCGCCCTGGTAAAGGCGCTCGACGAGCTTTTGGCTGAGTGCCTGGTGGATCGCAGCTGAGGCGCCGATGCCAGAGCCCTCGAAGATGTCCAGGCTGATGTCGTAGTCGCGCATCACCTGGCTTTGGGCGGCGTGGTTGGCTACGACGTAATCGGCCTCGCTACCGTCGAAGTCGCCGTTTTCACGCAGCTTGCGGTAGGCCTCGTCGATGGGGGAGCCATAACAGTCGGTGCCGCTGACGAAAAGGACGTTGGCGTAGCCGATACGCATACGTAGGAAACGGGCGAAGCAGTCGGCCGGCACGAAGACCCCGCCGATGTGGCCGAAGTGCAGGGTCTTGTTGCCGTAGGGCATACCGGCGGTGACGACCGCGCGGGTGGGATAAGTTAGTGCCTCACCTCTTTGTTGATTATCTGACATAAGCAAAGTGTAGCAAATAGGCCATAATGAGAACCGTTCCATTGGAAGACATGACTTAGAGGAGGACCATTATGGCCGATCAGATTAACTTCGTGACGGATTTTGATAACGCTGACGATTTTCAGCTCAAGCACACCCCCAATATCAAGGTAATCGACGACGGCGATGCCCGCAGCGTCGTGGTCACGGTGGGCTTGAAAGGTATCAAACACCCCCAGACCCCCGAGCACCACATCGAGTGGGTCGAGCTCTATGCAGATGACGTCCTCTTCGGTAAAGTCGAGTTCGCGGTCGACGATGCCGACCCCAAGGCTGAGTTCGACGAGGTGCCGGAGGGCGCGGAGATCAGTGCGATTCTCTCATGTAATCTGCACGGCCTCTGGAAGGCCACCGCTTAAAAGTCAGCTATTTGGCGTATTTGGTCTTTGCAGTACGGCAGGGTACCGACTAGGTATCCCCGCCGTACTGCAAAGACCCAACTCCATCCAAATATCTGACTTTTAATGTTTTCCACTATTTGGCGTATTTGGGCTTTGCAGTACCCCTCAGTACCGATGAGGTATCCTCGGCGTGCTGCAAACATCGAACTGCACTCAAATAACGAAGTTTTGAGTTTTTTGTGCTATTTGGCGCCCTTACCCGGCGTTGCTGCGGTCGATACCGACAAGGTAACTCCCTCCGCAACGCCGGGCAAATCCATCCAAATATCGAGCTTTTATGTTTTGCTATTTGGCGCATTTGGCCTTTGCGGCGAAGCCTGTCTGAGCAGACGCCCCCCTGGCCCCTTCTGAACCCTTGTTCATCTGTCAGGTTTCGACTGCGTGGTGCGGTTAAAAGAGCCGTCCTTGGTTCTTGAAGTCGTCGTACCAGCGGTCGGCCTGGCTGAGTAGCTGATCCTTTGTGCCGTTGTTATCAAAGACCACGTCGGCCAACTTAAGGCGCTCTTCATCACTGGCTTGGAGGGCGAGCCGGTTCAAGATGTCCTGGTCACTCATGCCGCGTCGCTTGGCCCTTTCGATCTGTAGTGCCCGCTCGCAGCTGACTAAAGCGATCTGGTCGGCCAGCTGAGCGAATTCTGGCGCCTCGGCAAGTAGTGCCACTTCCACTACCACGAGTTCGGCTTTCAAAGTGCCCGGCTCGCAGGTGTCCTCGAGCAGGATGTCGCCGAGTTTTAGCTGCACCCTGGGCCAGATCAGTTGGTTCAAGTGCCTTTGTGCCTCAACATTCGCGAAAGCCACCTGGGCGAGCGCGCTAAAATCGACTAGGCCATCCGCGCGCATCACGTCATCGCCAAAGGATTCCCTTATCTCTTCTTGTACCTGGGTATCCTGGTAGCAGGACTTGGCTAATCGGTCGCAGTCATAATAGACCGCCCCGTGCTCTTCCAGCTGGCGACAAACGGTCTTCTTACCTGAGGCCAAACCCCCGGTCACGAATAACTTGAACATGCGACGATTATACACCCCGATAAGGCCTTTCCGCTTGGATAGCACGGCGCCCGAAGCGGCCATGCCCAGATTGCTGCTTCAGGTGTCTATTTCACCTTACCGAGCCAGTGTTTGATCTCGGCGGTGGTAAGCGAGTTATTGGGGAAATTCACGCCCACCGAGTCGAGGATCTTCTCTATCCGCTCTGACCAATAGCTGATGAAATAGATATTACGCTCAACGTTAAAGCACTCCAGGCGGTCTAGCTCACGGCTGATCCGGTCGGCCCTGATCGTGTTCCCAGCCCCCCGTTTGATCAAGAAAAGCAGGATCGCTGACATGAAGCAGATCATCATGTGGGCTTCTATATAGTCGTCTTGTTTGAATTCCCCTTCGGGCTTGATCGGATAGGGTTTGACTGCCGCGAGCATCTGCCCTAGCCAAAACCATTGTTGGAAACTGCGCATGATCTCGAAGTTCTCAAGCTGCGTTTGGTCGGTCACCAAGAGGTTGTAACCAGCCAAAAGTTCACGTTCGCGCAGGCTGCTCTCGGCTTGCTCGATCTTCGGGGTGGCGGCCCCAGCGTGGAACAGCCCCGAGTAGGGCTGCTCAGCTCCGATTTCCCCGGATAATAGATTGTCTATCTGATAGAAGCCGATCTGCTGCATCTTGCGTATGATCTCGGCTCGGATCGGCGACCAGATACAGACCACTTTCAGCTTGTGCTCGCGTTGGCGGACCTTGCCGTCTGCTTCCAGTGTCGGCAGCTTACACTTGAACTTTTTGCTCTTCAAACGGCAATTGTCCATCTCGTCGATCCAAGGCGATTCCAGGGCCCAGCGATATAGCTCGCGGTCTTGGCTGGCGATGTCCAAGCTGATCAGGAAACCCTGTTCCTTTAGGTCATTGGTGCTGATCCGGGTAAGCTTCTGTTGGTGGAGGGCACCCACACTAACCAAGCGTTCAAGGTGGTTGCGCTGGCGCAGGTCCTGCAGACCGGCGATGACGTTGGTCGCCTTTTGGGGTTGACGTGAGAGGCGTTCGATTTCTAGGGGGTAGCCTTGTGCGTCACAAACGAGGCCGCTGCGGATGGTAATGTCGGCTTGGTCTTGGTCTACTTGTTTGGTGTCGAATGAACCATCTGGGCGCAGCCCGAAATAGAGGTGCTTGAAGAAAAAATAGCCCAGCTCGCGTTGGGGGCGATAGAGCTTGGCTGCAGCGCTTTGCAGGTGCTGATAGATCGATTCACGGTGCAGCTTGAGGAGGGCTGAGAACTGTGCTAGCTCCTTGGCGCCATAGTCGAAGGGGTCGAAGAGGCGTTCCAGATCATAGCCCTCTTGCTCGAGGTTAAGCGGCTGCAGACAGCGCAACATCACCAAACCGCGTAGGATCAGGTTCATCCGTGGCAGGGTGCGCTGACGCTGCTGCATGTTGTTCATGAAAGTATGCAGCCCCAAGCTGTGATAGTAATGCAGGGGCACGATGTAGCCCAGGTTCTTGTGTACGACCTTGCGCTGCTCACCAGAGAGGGTGCGCGGGGAGAACTGCTTCCTGCCCTTTAGCTCGGCCTGGACATCAGGGGACTCGTTTAGTTCGCTGACTAGCTCTTGGAAATGGGCCAAAGGGTCGGGGTATTCATCTTGATAGTCTTCTAGGTAGCCGAAAGAGCGGTAGGTCTTACTGTGAATCTTACCGTTGCCGTCGCGGAAACTATAGACCGCCGATAGGAATGTCCTGCCGTTACTTGCCTTCGTCTTCTTCAGGTACATCGTCTCTTCTCCTTGGGTAGCGAGCCGGCCGCGCCTACGTTTAGATTTTCCCTGATAGTGATTATATACCTCCCGCCTGGCGTTTCCGCAAGGGCAATCCTTTTCCGTAGGCGCTCTACTGAATATCTTTTGTTGCGAATGCCAGCCCAAGCAAAGTGTCGGGGGCGAGTTGGATTGGCCCTCTTTGTCTAATGCCTTGCTTCCTGAGCGGCTTGTCCGCTATAGGCGTACTGCGAATTATCAGTACGGAAACTGCTCAAGCGTCATTGACCTGCTTCTTTTGCGAGCAGAGCAAGGTTGGGGGGTAGAAGTGCCCAGGGCTTTGCCGCCTACAATAAAAAAGTCAAGACTGCCTGCGGGCAGCGTTGTATCGTAAGGGAGAGAAGAGGGAAGAAACCATGTCTCATCTATCCATCAAGCGGCTTTGTCACAGCCTCGTGGCGACCACGGTCGCCCTATTCATGTGCGCAGCCTTGTGCCAAGCAGCTTTCGCTGCGCCTAAAGACGCCCATGCCGATGACCGGGGCGTCACTGTCTCGCCAGTCAAGCTTAACCTCAAAGTCAAAGCCGGCGAGCGCAGCAAGGGCAGCTTCACGGTCATCAACAACAGTGACAAGGCAGGTAACATCAGTGTCTACGCTGCGCCCTTCGGTGTCAGTGATATGACTTACGAGAACACTGATTTCACTACCCAAACTACCTACACCAAGCTCTCGGATTGGATCAAGTTCCCCCGCTCGGTCTATCATTTCAAAGGTAACGAACAGAAGAAGATCGAGTTTAGAGTCGACTGCCCGGCTGGTACGGCACCCGGTGGGCAGTATGCGGCCCTTTTCGCCCAGATCGACCCGCCCAAACAAGGGGGTGCGCAAAGTGGCATCAGTGCTGCCCGTCGGGTCGGCTGCCTGGTCTATGGTGAGGTAGCGGGAAAGACTGTCCGGGATGGCCAGGTGGACTTCGGTGTGCTTCCCCTCTTCCATTTCGGTGGTAAGCTTGATTGTGCTTTCCGAGTCCAAAATAGCGGCAACATCGACTTCGACACTGATTACCAATTGATCGCCACGCCGATTTTTTTGGGGGAAGCCTACGATAGCTTGGATCCCTCTGGCAAGGCCTTTGCCGATCCTGCCAATCCTCCGATCAGCAAGCGTAACGTCCTGCCCGGCACCACCCGTGCTGTCACCCAGACCTGGGCCGAACCTGCTTTTGGGGTCTACGACCTCAGCGAGCTAGTCAACTATAACGGCGAGTTCAAAACCAACACCCATCGCATCTTCGTCTGCCCGCCCTGGGCGATTGTCACCGCCGTGCTGGTCTTGGCCTTGCTGGTGATGCTGTGTTTGGTCTTGCCGCTGCATCGCCGGAAGCGCCGGAGTTTGCAGAATGCCTCACGTGCGGCTGCCCGTGCTGCCCAGCTCGCCCAAGACGCCCATGCTATTTAAGTCGGCAGGGGAGGGTGGCCAAAGTGGTGCCCTTCCCTGACTTGCGTAGCAGTTAAGCGCGGTATCCGCTTTCATCTCCGCTGTGTGTTCGTTTTTTTGGTGTACCATCTATGCCTATGCAACTAATCATTACAGAGAAAAACGACGCCGCCAAGCAGATCGCGCAGCTGCTCGGCGGCAAGGCCAAAGCCGACAAGGTCTACACCACCCCGGTCTACCGCTTCAGCTGGCAGGGCGAAGACTGCGTGACGATCGGCCTGCGCGGCCACATCCTCGAGGTCGATTTCGCGCCGCTGATGGAATACAAACCCCGTCGCGGCTGGTACGGCATCGGCGCCGAGGGCGAGATGATTCCTGCCCAGGTGCCGGACACGCTGCCCAAACCGCCGCTCGGTCGCCGCTCGCCCTTCACCGGCGACGGCGTCAAGCTGACCAGCTGGAACGTCAAATCGCTGCCCTACGCCGTCTACGCGCCGCTGGAGAAGCTGCCCAAGGAGAAGGACATCATCCGCTCGGTCAAAAACCTTGCCAAGAAAGCCGACGTGGTGATCATCGCCACCGACTACGACCGCGAAGGTGAGCTCATCGGTATGGACGCGCTCAACCAGGTGCTGGAGGTGGCGCCGGAGATTCAGGCCTTCCGCGCACAGTACTCAGCCTTTACCAAACCCGAGATCAGCCACGCTTTCACCCACTTGGTCGACATCGACCGCGACCTCGCCGACGCCGGCAAATCGCGCCAGTGGATTGACCTGATCTGGGGCGCGGTCCTGACCCGCTACCTGACCATCTCGCGCCGCTCCGGATTCGGCAACGTCCGCCCCTCCGGTCGCGTCCAGACCCCGACCTTGGCCCTGGTCTGCGCCAAGGAGAAGGAGCGCCTAGCCTTCGTTCCCGAGGACTACTGGGTTCTCACCGCCGACTGCGACTCCGCCGTTGCTGACGCCTCCGCCCTCGGGGGTACCGAGGGTAATAGTGGAAGCGCAACCGGCGGCGCTAATGATCCCACTTCCGCTACCGCCTTCCTGGCGACGCACAAGGCCGGTCGGTTCAAGGAGGGCGCTGCCGCTGAGGCCGCCTATGCCGCCGTACGCGAGGCCAGCTTCGCGACGGTTTCCACCGTTGATCAGAAATCACGGCAGGTGAGACCGCCGACTCCGTTCTCGACCACGTCCTTGCAGGCTGCGGCGGCCGGGGTTGGGCTCTCGCCGGCCCGGACCATGCGCATCGCCGAGAGCCTGTACATGTCCGGCCTGATCAGCTATCCCCGCGTCGACAACACGGTCTATCCGAAGTCGCTCGACCTGCGGGCGACCGCGAAGGCGCTCTCGAAAAACCCCGCTTATGCGCCTTATGTCGCAAAGCTCCTGGCCCAGCCGAGCCTTACCGCGACCCGGGGCAAGACCGAGACGACCGACCATCCGCCGATCTATCCGACTGCGGCGGCGGGGCCAGAGAAGCTGAAGGCCGACGAGTGGAAGCTCTACAACCTGATCGCGCGGCGCTTCCTCGCCACCCTCTCCGGGCCGGCCACCATGCAGGACACCAAGGTCGCGCTGGACATCGTGGGTGAGCCTTTCACCGCCAAAGGGGTGGTGCTGGCCAAGGCGGGTTTTCGCGAGATCTACCCTTACGGGCTGAAGAAGGACGAGGCCCTGCCGGCGCTTACGGAGGGACAGCGGGTGGCGGTCACCGGCACCAAGCTCGCCAAGAAACAGACCGAGCCGCCGGCGCGCTACTCACAGGGGCGGCTCGTGCAGGAGATGGAGAAGCTGGGGCTCGGCACCAAGTCGACCCGGGCCTCCATCATCGAGCGGTTGATCCAGGTGAAATATGTCCAGGGCGACCCGGTTGAGCCGACCCAGCTGGGGATGGCGGTGATCGAGGCGCTGGAGCAGTTCGCGCCGGAGATCACCACCCCGCAGATGACCGCCAACCTGGAAGGCGAGATGACCGGCATCGCCGAGGGCAAGCGGCCCTTCGATGACGTGGTCTGGGACTCGCGGGTGCTGCTCGACAAGGTGTTAGGCGAGCTCATCCCCCGTATCGAGGACGTGGGCGAGACCCTGGCCGACGCCGTCAACGCCGACGCGCGGGTCGGGACCTGCCCGAAATGCGGGCGGGACCTGCAGTTGAAATATTCCCCCAAGAGCAAATCCAACTTCGTTGGCTGCGCTGGCTGGCCGGAGTGTGACGTCACCTATGCCGTGCCCCAGGGCAAGATCGGGCCGGTCGAGGAGGTCTGTCCGACCTGTGGCAAGCCCCAGATCAAGCTCATCCAGTTCCGCCAGAAACCGCTGGTGCGCTGCGTCGACCCGGACTGCCCCTCGAACCAGGAGCCGACCGTGAACGTCGGTGAGTGCCCGACCTGCAAGGCCGCCGGTCGCCACGGCGACCTGATCGCCCAGCGCTCGCCGCGCACCCTGAAGCGTTTCATCCGCTGCAGCAACTACGACGAGTGCAAGACCTCCTACCCGCTGCCCCAGAACGGCAAGTTGGAGGCGACCGGGAGATATTGCCCGGATTGTGGCGCCCCCCTGGTGGTCATCGCCACCCGGCGCGGCCCCTGGGAGCTCTGCCCCAATTTCGATTGTCCCGGACGTGAACGTAAAGAGCAGGAAAAAGCTGCTGCCAGTAAGAAAAAAGCTAAAACAAAAAAGGTCGTGAAAGCCAAAAAGTCCTCTATAAAGGCGAAATGATCAAGGAAAGGTAGTACCATCTAGGGAGGGAAATTTCACAACAGGGAGGGGCTGCCATGTTGACTGGAACCGAACTTACCAAGGAGCTTCGCCAAGCCCTCGGGCCCGCTGATGTACTTGAAGCCTTACATCGAGCTGGTGCCAAAGACATCGACTTGCCTGCGGCAAGTGCCTGCTACGATGAGATCTATCGACGGGGCGAGGCCCCCTCGGATGCCGAAGTACAAAAACTTGCTGGTCGGGTGCTATGGTCTTCTTATATGGATGAGCTCGGCTTCGGGGCTGATTGAATGGCCAGCCGCAGGAATAGCCGTCCTGATCTTTGAACTGCCCGTGATAAGGGCGAACAGCTTGGATCTTAGCTTCGTGGTAGCCACGAAGCGGACTATTGCCCTGGCCGCGACCCAAGCCTACTTGGACTTAAGGCGTCTGTGCCTAAGCTATAATCTGGACTATGCCAACTTATCATGCCCAGGCGATCGTACTGGCAAAGACCAAACTGGCCGACAGCGACTTGATCTATACGCTGCTCTCGGACGAGGGTAGCCAACTGCGTGCAGTGGGCAAGGGTGCGCGTAAACCCACCTCCAAGCTTTCTGGCACCATGGAGCTCTTCCATACCGTTGATTTGCTGGCATACAAGGGTCGCAGTCTTGACACGGTCAGCGACGCCAAGCTCGTGGCCGCCAATCGCGCCATCGTCTCAGACGTGCGCCTGGTCGCCTTGGCCTCGACCGTGGCGGAGCTAGTCGCCAAGCTTTCTCGTTCCGGTCAAATCGAACCGCGCATCTTTGAGATGACTGGCTCTTATCTGGCGGCTTTGGACGCCGACCAGCGGGCCCCTACCTTGACCGTTGCAGCCCTGCTTAAGATCTCTGCCCAGATCGGCTTTCGCCCGGAGTTCCATTCCTGTGTCTTGTGTGGGTCGCCCGTTCTAGCCGTTGGCAGCTATCGGGATTTCAGTGTAAACGAAGGGGGAGTGCTCTGTAGCGACTGTGCCGCCCAGTCGCAAAGCCAAAGTCTGAGCGCAGAGCTTTTGGCTGAACTGGAGCGCCTGCTTTACAGTACCTTCGAGGCAATCGTCCCTGCTGCGCTCCCGCCGCGTCAGCTTTTCGCCTTCGTTGCGCAATGGCTGGAATGCCATCTTCAGTTGCACCTTAAGTCCTATCGTAGCCTCGGGGAGTATTTCGAATAATGGCCGGAGAGTCGAAGAGCTATCAAGATCCCTTGGCAGGCCGCCTGGCCCGGGCCGAAGCGGCTAGGCCAGAGAGTGTTCCCGTGCATGACAACTACCGTGGCGCCTATCGTTTGGTAGATCCGGTGGCAGAAACCCTCCTCGTGGGTGATGAGTTGCCACAGCCAGAGGCCAGACGGGCTTTCGTCTCAGCCGTGTACTATAGCGCTGAGACAAAGGGCATGTCCGCGGAGATCGCCAGTTTCGATTGGTCGGATCAGGTCGACTCGGCTGTCGCGGTCTTCGTTGAGAACCTCCGTTTCCGCATCATGAAGGGCGAGCACCCCAAACTCGCTTTGAGCCAGCAGGAATTCGACCGAGTGCTCTCGAGTGGCGGCAAGTGGTATCTGGTTAAACAGAAGAAACGTCGCGATCTGCCCAAGGGCACTATCTATTTCCGCAAACGCCAGGCCGGCGCTGACGCCATCGCCTCCAGTGCCCGCCGCCACACCCTGCTCTGGACTGTCATCGCCTGCTTGTTCTGGCTGGTGGTCTTAGCCCTTTTGGTCTTGGCGGTGTGGTGGTTTTTCTTGCGCGGCCTCTTTTAAGATGGGTTTTAGGGAAAAATAAGCAAATTCTAAGTATTTATTAAGAAAAAAATAAGTCCTTGCCCTTATCCTGTTCCTCGTTGTGTTCAAACGCGTCGGACGCGCCGGGGTAAGGCTTATGCTATCCTAAATGGAGCGTCCTGCCTGAGACCTTTGCTCACACCGGTCTCGGGTCGTTTAGTCCGAAGGAGGTGAACATGAACGCGTATGAGCTGATGTATTTCGTTAATTCAGCCTTGTCCGAGGAGGATCAGGCTGAGATTGGCCAGAAGGTGGCAGACACCCTTACTGGCCAGAACGCCACGATCGAGAAAACTGAGGCGATGGGCAAGCGCAAGCTGGCCTATCCCATCAACGATCTGGTCGACGGCACCTATACCCTGGTCGAATTCCAGGCTGAGCCTACGGTGATCGCCGAGTTAGAACGGGTTTTCCGGATCTCCGACGCGATTGAACGCTTCGTGATCGTTCGCCGCAAGGCTGAGTAGTTTCGCGAAGCGAGTGTCGTTTTAGATTGGAGAATTCACATGGCAAGGAATATCAATAGAGTCATCATCACCGGCAATCTCACCCGTGATCCCGAATTGCGCACTACCCCCGGTGGCACCCAAGTGTTGCAGATCGGAGTCGCGGTCAATGACTCGCGCAAGAACCCCCAGACCGGTTCTTGGGACGAGTACCCCAACTTCATCGACTGCGTGACTTTCGGCAATCGTGCAGGCGCCCTGGCCAACCTTTTGCATAAGGGGAGCCGGGTGGCGATCGAGGGCAAGCTGCGCTGGAGCTCCTGGCAGGCCCAGGATGGTAGTAAACGCTCGAAGATTGAAGTCATCATCGACGAGCTTGAGCTGCTCACGCCGCGTAGCGGTGCCAGTGGTGGGTATGTCCCTACGGACAACCCCAGCCAGGTTCCTACGTCGGGGGCCCCGGCGTCCGGTGAGCCGGAGATTAAGGTATATGACGACGATATCCCTTTCTAGGATCCGCGATTTGACGCAGCTTAGCCGGTCTGGCCTAAGGCCCGCAGTAGCGAGCCCCACGCCTGTCCCTTTGGCCGATCTGCACTCAGATATCGAATCTTAGGAATTGAGAATTTGATTATTGAGTATCAGAATAGTAGGAAGTAGGAAATGTCTAAAAGATATGCTAAGCCGGTCGAGCCCAAGCCCTGTCCTTTTTGTAAGGCTGAGGTCAAGGATATCGACTACAAAGACGTTGACACCCTGAAGAAGTATATGACCGACCGGGCGAAGATCAAGCCCAAACGGGTCACTGGCTGCTGCCAACAGCATCAGAAGAAGCTGGCCCGTGCGATCAAACTCGCCCGGGTGATGGCCCTGGTGCCTTTTACCACCACTATCACGTCCAATCGGATCGGCGGCCGTCGCGGCCACCGGGGTTAAGGTGGTGCCAAGATGAAAGTTATTCTATTAGGAGAACTTAAAGGCAAGGGTGGCGAAGGCGATATCGTCGAGGTCGCACGCGGCTTCGCGGTCAATTACCTCCTGCCCCAGAAACGCGCTGTAGAAGCGACCCCCGGCAATCTTAAGCAGCTTGAGGCGCGCCGCCACAAGATCAGCGCGCGCGAGGAAGTGCGCCTCTCTGATGCAGATAGCCTGAAGAGCAAGCTTGACGGCCTGACGGTGACCATTCCTGCCCGGGTCGGCGAGGAAGGTCAGCTTTTCGGTAGCGTTACAGCTGCCCAGATCGCTGATGCCTTAGCTGAGATGGGTATCGAAGTCGACCGTAAACGCATCGACTTGCATCATGCCATCCGCCAAGTGGGCGAACATCCGGCTCAGATCTCGATCTACCGTGAGATTAAGGCCGTCCTCAACGTCAAGGTGGTCGACGAGACCAACCCTGACGGCACGCCCAGCGAAGCTGACCCGGAGGAGGTTGTTGTTGAGGGAAATCTTGAAGTTGGCTCTGACGGCCAACCCGAGATCGAGCTCGAGCAAGCCGAAAGCGCCGCTGACGGCAGCGTGACCCTGGGCAGCGAAACGGTTCTCAGTGATCTTGAGCCGGTCTCCTCTGAGGCGCCGATAGCACCTGCGCCGGCAGCTCCTGTGCCGGTGAGCCCCGCTACCCCGGCTGCTGAGTAAGGGGCAGAGCGTCTGGCGAGGATGCTCAGCCTTTATCGTAAATACCGCCCCGAGACTTTCGCGGACTTGGTCGGGCAGGAGCATGTGCGCCAGACCCTGACCAAGGCGGTGGTCTCGGGCAGTTTTGCCCATGCCTATCTGTTCACCGGGCCACGCGGCACCGGCAAGACCACGACCGCCAGGCTTTTGGCCAAGGCCTTGCTCTGTGTCCAGGCTCCGACCGCGACCCCAGACGGCACCTGCGAGGATTGCCGTTTGATTGCCGAGAGCCGCCATCCTGACGTCTATGAACTCGATGCGGCCAGCCGCACCGGCGTGGATAACGTCCGCGAGGAGATCACCGACCGGGTGGCTTTTGCGCCCACCCGGGGCAAGTACAAGTTCTATATCATCGACGAAGTGCATATGCTCTCGACTTCTGCTTTCAACGCCTTGTTGAAAACCATCGAGGAGCCTCCCGCGCACGTCATATTCGTGCTCTGTACCACCGATGTGCAGAAAGTGCCCGCTACCGTCATCTCGCGCACCCAGCGTTTTGACTTCCATAAGTTCAGCAATGAGCAGATCGTCGCTAGGCTCCGCTACATTTGTGACAAAGAGGGATTCAGTGCAGAGCCCTTGGCCCTGGAACTGATCGCAGAATGGTCTGCGGGCGGTATGCGCGATGCGATCGGCGAGCTCGAGCAGGTGGCTACTTACGGTGATGGCAAGATCAGCGGACAGGTCGTCTCAGAGCTGCTTGGAGCCAACTATCGCCAGTTGGCCGGCGACCTGGTAGATCAGTTGCTCACCAGTGACGTTGCCGGACAACTGCAATGGCTTGACCAGTTTGTCCTCAAAGGTTTTGACCTTGGCGAACTGGCCCAGGCCTTAATGGTCTATCTGCGTAACCTCTACCTCTCACGGGTGGCTGGCAACAATCCGAAGCAGCAGGCTTTGATCGAGGGCGGGGTCAGCGAGGTTAAACGCTACGCTGAGCAAGCTTCTCGGCTAGCCTCAAGTGATTGGGTGGTGGACTTGCTGCGAGCTGCCTTTGAACTTGCTCATGAGCTGAAGGAGACCACTGACCAGCGCCTCGCTTTTGAGGTATTCCTGATCACGCAGTCATCCTCGGCTGGCACTGTTGCCAGCCCGGGCCCCGCAGCGCCACCGCTCTCGACTGCCCCTGTTGTGCCAAGCTCTACGTCTAAGCCGGTCGTCTCGCCCTCGCTTCGCGCCGAGGTACAGACGGGGCCGCAGCACAAGAATCCAAAACCGGGGCTTTCGAGCCCTAAATCCAAACTTGATGACATCGTGGCCCGTATGACCGGACAGGCTGCCTCAGATCGGCTGGCCTCGGACCAGGCGGCAGTTCCGGTGCCATCGTCTGCGCCCGCCCAAGCTGCCAGGCGGCCTGAGCGCGCTGAGAGTGATGCGTCAAAGTCTGAGCAAGCCAAGCCAAGACAGGCCGAGCAGGCGGGCGCTGGCAGATCAGCTTCACCTACCCCTGCTCCTGCCCAGGATCAGCCTGAAAGGGCTCCTGCGCAGGTCAGTCAAGAAAGTACAGAACCAGCTGACCTTGACATTGATTTTTCTGCCATCATCAACCAAGGCCTGGCCAATGCGGCCGCCTCTGAGGAGTAACCCTTATGGACATGAACCAAATGATGCACCAAGCCCGCAAGATGCAGGCCCAGTTGACCGAGGCCCAAGATGCTGTGGCTGCAGCTGAGGTCGAGGGCAGCGCTGGTGGCGGTATGGTTAAGGTCACTGCTAACGGCAATGGCGAAGTCAAATCCATCGTCATCGCACCCGATGTGGTCGACCCTGATGATGTCGAGATGCTGCAGGACCTGATCTTGGCTGCGATTGCCGACGCCTCTGCCCAAGCCAAGGCTATCCAGGATGACAAGCTGGGTGGGATTGCCGGTGGTCTCGGCATTCCCGGTCTGTAGAGACGATCATGGAAGCGCCTCAAAGCATAGAGAACCTGCAAGTCGAATTGGCGAAGCTGCCGGGGATCGGGCCGAAGAGCGCCGAGCGGATCACCTATTGGATGCTCGACGAGGACAACGTAGAGCCCCTTGAGCTGGCTGGCGCTATCATCGCCATCAAGCGCAACGTGCATTTCTGCAAGCGTTGTTTTAATTATGCGGAGTCCGAGCTCTGTCCGATCTGCGAACAGGTTGAGCGGGGCGCACGTGACGCCAGCATCGTATGTGTGGTGGCAGAACCCAAGGACATCGAGGCGATTGAGAAGACCGCCGAGTTTCGTGGCGCCTATCACGTGTTAGGGGGCGTGCTTGATCCGATCAACGGGATCGACCCCACTTCTTTAAAGATTGAAGAGTTGTTGGCTCGGGTACGCGCCGGTGGGATCCGAGAAGTCCTGGTTGCCACTTCGCCGACCACCGAAGGTGAGGCTACGGCCTCTTATTTGGCCCATAAGTTAAAGCCCCTGGGAGTCGCGGTCACCCGTTTGGCAATCGGGCTGCCTTTGGGCGGCAACATCGAGTACGCCGATGCAGTGACCTTGTCCCGTGCCATCGAGCTACGTCGGGAGCTGTAGCGGTACATGAGCTGGGAGCACTTTAAAATCGCCTCGGAAATCCCCAGTACACTTTAAATTGCTTCGGCCAGGTTCAGGCCTGAGTAAGCTCGACCGAAGCAATTTAGAATGTTCCCGTTTGCGACCGGTAATTTTAAATGCCCCGCTTTTTGAGTATGCCCGTGTGCCACGTGGTAAAATTTGGAGGTCCCTTTGGGTCTGTAGCTGCAAGTCCATGGCAGGTGCGGTCAAAAGGATCCACATAAGCGCAGGGAGAGCGCCCTTGTGCGCTTTTGGCGTACAAATCCTCCCAGCGTGAGCACGGCGCACCTTAGGGGTAAGTCGTACCGTCGGTCTACACAGGTCAGGACCTGTATCCTGCAGTATTTTGCTGCGCCGGCGAGAGGGTAAGTAGTGAGATCGTATCAGGCGAAAGCTCCAGTATGCGGGTGTGGGGTCAAAGGCTAGGTCAGCCAAAGGGACAATCTCGACTTAAGGCTGACTTGCGCTACAATAAAACCATGCCCAAGTCCAAGAAATTGAATCTTCTGCTCGCGCCTGTGTTGGCGCTCTTATTTTGCCTGAGCGGTGTCAGTCTGAGCGGCTGTTTCGGTAATTCCGGTGACGCTTCGACCCTGCAGAAAGCACCTTCCATCACGACTCCAGCCATCCGCACGGCCGGGGTCTTGAACATCGGGGTCAATTCCACCGACGCTCCCTATGCTGGTTCGGGCGGCGGCAAGCTGATCGGCATCGACTGTGACGTGGCAGCGGCAGTGGCCACCCAGCTTGGCCTGCACCTGACCCTCACCGATGTCTCCACCGGTAATGCCTCCCAGCTTTTAAGCACGGGCCAGGTTGACGCCCTGATGAGTGCCCAGCCGACTAATTCGCCCCTGAGCCAAGCCACGGCGGTTGGCCCCTATGTGCAAACTGCGACCGGGCTTTTTGCCTGTGATCCCACCGGCGCTTTCGCGGCGGTGACGGTCTCTGATATCGCGAAGACCGCCAAGGTCGCCTGTCAGTCCGGCTCTCAGGCCGCTCAGCTGGCCGCCGCTGACTTCGCCTCCGCCAACATCGTCCAGACCAACTCCTTGACCGAAGCTTTCACAGACTTGCACAATAATAGCGTCAACTATGTCCTCGCTGATGCCGTGGTCGGATCCTATGCTGCCCGCTCCTATGATGATATCGCCTGTCTTCAGCTGCTCGACCAACCGACCCAGATCGACTTCGCCGTTTCCAACAGCGACGCGCCCTTGATCCAGCCGCTCTCCCAAGCCCTCCAGTCGGTTATTTCCGGCGGGGAGATGCAGGTCATTCTCAGTAAATGGTTGGGGCAGCACTCGGCCGCGGTAGTCGCTCCGCAGAGCGCGGTCACATCGAGTGCCATCCTTGGTACTGCTGCAGGTGCAAACGCGAAGAGCTCAAGCGCTTCTCAGCAAAAGGCGACAGCGACGACTACGGCAAATCATACTGCGAGTAGTGCCTCGTCTACAAGTAAGACGGGGGCCGTCTCTACCCAAGGCTCGACTTCGACTACAAATAGTACGACCAAGTCGCGGGGTGTGAACACGGCTACGACGAGCACCCGTGGTACTGTTCGGCGCCACTCTGCATTTATCCCCACCTCCTAGGCTGGACTCATATGTTGAAGAAGTTGGTCATCTCCTTCACGGTCTTGCTCTGTTTGGTCTTGGCGGTATGGATGCTCTATCCGGCTTGCCAGGAGTCCTATCTGACCTGGCGCAAGCAGTCCCTCGAGCAAGCCATCCTGAATGCCTATGTGACTCGTAACGCCCAGATCTCAGCTGAGAACAGCGCCTTGGAAAGTGACCAGGGGATTGAGGATCGGGCCCGGGCCCAGCTCGGACTAGTCAAGAAGGGCGAGAAGCTCGCCCATATCAAGGGTTTGAGCGACGCTACCGACTCCCTTTCTGACCTGCCGCCCAAAATTGACCCGACGACTATCGATATCGACCAGACCTGGCCCGTACAGCTAGGCGACGCCCTCTTCGGTTATCAGAGGTCTGACGATGATTAAGTGTGCCGCCGCCGTTGATATCGGTACCGTCACCTGCCGTCTTTTAATCGCTCAAATAAAGGATGGGCAGATCATCCCCCAAAAGCGCGGGCTTGCTTTCACCCAGCTAGGCCGGGGGCGGGACGAGGCTGGCAATATCTCCGCTGCGGCTGAACAGCGTCTCGCGGATGCTTTGAGGAGCTTTAAGGCAGAGATCGCTGACCTGCCTTGTTATTGTTTTGCCACCAGCGCGATGCGAACCGCCCCCAACGGCGCTAGGATTGCCCAGGATATGCCCCTACCAGTGCATATCATCGATGGGCAGACCGAGGCTGCCCTCTCTTTTGCGGGCACTTTGAGTGGCTTTAGCCTTGATCAGGCCGAGAAAGCATTGGTCATCGACGTCGGTGGCGGATCGACGGAGTTCGCTTTTGGCACCAGCTCGGGATTGATCAAGACGAAGTCCCACCCGGTGGGCGCTCGGGTAATCGTGGATAAGTTCGCGGATCCACAGGGCGCCCTGCCGCTTTTGCGGGATGAGTTCAGGGTTTTCTGTAAAGACTGTGAGCCCGACCGGGTCTTCGCGGTAGCTGGCACCGCGACCAGCGTGGTAGCAGTGCGCAAGCGCCTGAGCCCCTACGATCCAGAGCAAGTGCATGGTACTGGATTGCGCCTTAGCGACCTTTTCGAGACCTATGCCATGCTGTCGGCCCTGTCCCTACCTGAGCGTAGACAGGTGCCCGGACTCGAGCCCGAGCGGGCCGAGGTCATCTTAGGCGGTCTGATCACTTTGATCGCCGCCCTCCAGGCCAGCGGCAAAGACCAGCTCACAGTCAGCGAAACCGACATCTTGCAGGGCGCCCTACAGCGGTACAGATGAGCCTCTCATTCCAGGTAGTACGGGGATGGCAAATATCAAAAGCTGCTGTGACGCATTCTGGAAGTCCGGTAGGCTACAATAGCTAAGGTGTGGGAGCGTGGTGGAACTGGCATACACTGCAGACTTAAAATCTGCCGCCTTCGGGATTGAGGGTTCGAATCCCTCCGCTCCTACCAGACCCTACTTGCGATGAAAGAACTCTACCTTGTAGGGGGAAGCTGCGCTTATCCTAGGGATTCGAACCCTGAGAGGGCGGAGGCCGTTAAGGTGATATGCCAGTGGCATATCACTAGGCCGACGGTGCGCAGCAGCTTTGCTGCGGAGCACATGAAGCGCGCAAGCGCTTCGCGAATCCCTCCGCTCCTACCATTTTCTTCGCTATTTGGCGCATTTCGGGTTTGCAGTACAGCTCGATACCGACCAGGTAACTTCGCTGTACTGCAAACACCGAACTACGCTCAAATATCGAAGAAAATAGCTTCTGTGCTATTTAGCGTATTTCGGGTTTGCAATAGCGGCGCTATACCGACCAGGTAACTTCGCTGTACTGCAAACACCGAACTACGCTCAAATACCAAAGGAATCAAACTTTCCCTATTTGGCACATTTGAAGCTCGCGCCAGCCTTCGACCAGTACTAGATTTGCCTGAGCGCAACCCTCCTTGATTTATTAGAATAAGTCTATGGCTTTCGTCCACTTGCACAATCATTCCGAATACTCGATGCTGGACGGGGCCGCTAAGGTCAGCGAGATGGCGAAGCAGGCTAAGGCTTTCGGCATGGAGGCCTTGGCTCTGACTGACCATGGCTATATGTATGGCATCCCGGCTTTCGTTGACGCCTGCAAGGGCGTAGGCATCAAGCCGATCGTAGGTTGCGAGGTCTATTTCACACCCGATGACAGCTTGTCGCGCGAGCACAAGCCCGCCCTCTATCACATGATCCTTCTGGCCAAAAACCTCACTGGTTATCACAACTTAATGCGGATAGTCTCCGTCGCCGCCACTGACCAATACTATTACAAGCCACGCACCAATCTGAGCCTGCTTCAGGCCAACCACGAAGGCCTGATTTGTACCTCGGCTTGCATTGCCGGCATCCTGCCCCAACTCCTGATGCGCTCTGACTTCGAACAAGCCAGGCTCTGGGCTACCACTTTCGCCGAGCTCTTCGGGGCCGATGACTTCTATATCGAGCTGCAAAACCAAGGTCTGCACCTGACTAACGAGGAATTCAACAAATCGGTCGACCTCTCTGACGCCGGCCCCATCGCCGGCTTCGATATGATGCAAAACGACCTCAACCACCTCTTATCCGACCTTGCCGCTGAGCTCGGCCTTGGCACAATCGCCACCAACGACATGCACTACCTGACCCGCTCCGACGCCCCCACCCAAGATGCCATGCTTTGCATCGGCACGGGCAAGAAGCTCGATGATCCCGGGCGGATGCGCTTCTCCTGCGATCAGTTCTATATGAAATCCGAAGAGGAGATGCGCCAGGCCCTGTCTGACTTCCCAGAAGCCTGTGACAACACCGTGGCCGTCGCGGCCAAATGCAATGTCGAACTCGAGCACGACATCATCCTACCTGCCCTGCCCCTGCCCGAGGGTGAGACCAATGACTCGATGCTGCGCAAGGCTGGTGAGAAAGGTCTGGCAGAACGCTATGGCGCTGACTTCGATGAGAAGCGCCCCGAGGTACGCAAACAGTTCGAGCATGAATACGACGTGATCACCCAGATGGGTTTTGCCGCTTATTTCCTGATCGTGCAGGAGTTCGTGCAGTGGGCCCGAACTCACGGGGTGGGAGTAGGCCCCGGGCGTGGCTCGGCGGCCGGTTCGATCATCTCCTATGCCCTCGGCATCGTCCAAGTCGATCCCTTGGCTAATGACCTGATGTTCGAGCGTTTCCTCTCCACTGAGCGCAAGGAGATGCCGGATATCGACGTCGACTTCGACTACTTTGGCCGTAGCGTGGTAATCGAGCACTTGCGCGACCTTTATGGCTCGGAAAAGATCGCCAACGTGATCACTTTCGGCCAAATGAAGGCCAAGCAGGCGGTTCAAGACGCTACCCGTATCCTCGATTATCCGATGGGCGTCGGCCTGGGTATCAATAAACTAGTCGCCGATGGTCCTGGTGTCTCGCTCAAAGCCTGCCTTGGCGTCTCTGATAATGCGAAAAAGAACAAAGAACAATCCGATCCAGACTTGATCCGCCTCTATCAGGAGGACGCCGACACCAAGAGGATCCTCGATACCGCAATGCAGATCGAGGGCTTCATCCGTGGCGAGGGCATCCATGCTTCGGCGGTGATCATCTGCCGCGACCCGGTGGTCGACCACGTTCCAACTAAGCGCGACACCAAAGGCCAGTCGGTGATTACCCAATATGACGGCCACTATAACGCCGACCTGGGCCTGCTCAAGATGGACTTCTTAGGCCTGCGCACCCTTAATATCGTGATGGACGCTTGTGCTAACGTCAAGCGGATGTATGCCCAATTCGCCCAGGAAAGGGAGTTGACAGAAGACGAACGAGGCAAGCTTGCCGTAGTCAGTCAGCTAGCCGAGTTCTCGGTGCCTCCGGAGCGCATCTTCACTGACCCAGAACCCTACGAGATGATGCGCAAGGGCGATACCACTGGTATTTTCCAGATTGAATCTGGCGGCATGACTAGCCTGGCCAAGCGGATGCAGGTCGATAAATATGATGACATCGTGGCCATGATCGCCCTCTTCAGGCCCGGACCCCTCAATTCCGGGATGCTGGACGACTTCGTAGAGCGCCGTCGCGGGCGGGTGCCGGTGACCTATTATGACGAACGCCTCAAGGACATCCTAGAGCCCACCTACGGCACCATGGTCTACCAGGAGCAGGTCATGCGTATCTCGATGACCATGAGCGGCTTCTCGGCTGGTGAGTCCGATCGCCTGCGCAAGGCCGTGGCTAAAAAGAAGATCGACTTGATGACCAAGACCGTGCAGAAGTGGGAAGACGGCCACGAGGAGACCATGAAGGACCACTGGCTGAACGGCGCCGTGCGCAACGGCTACGAGCGCGAAGTGGCCCAGCGTATCTGGGACGACGTTGAGAAGTTCGCCGAGTATGCCTTTAATAAATCGCATTCCGCCGCCTATGCCGTGATCGTGATGCAGTGCGCCTGGCTCAAAGCCAACTTCCCAGTTGGTTTCATGGCGGCGGTACTCACCTCCTATCTCGGCAAGAGCGAGAAGCTGGCAGCTTCGATTAGCGCGGTCAAGCAGATGGGCATCGATGTCTTGGCTCCGGATATCAACTCCTCAATGCGCGATTTCACGCCAGTGGGACAGAACATCCGCTTCGGTCTGGCCGGAATCAAGGGGGTGGGGGAGTCGGCCGCTGATGCCATTATCGCCGAACGTGAGGCTGGCGGAGTTTTCGAGCATCTGCACGACTTCTGTTACCGCGTCTCCAATAAGATCTGCAATAAAGGTTCGGTGATGGCCTTGATCAAAGCTGGTGCTTTCGATGGGTCGGGCTATACCAGGCGCCAAATGTATCATTTCATCGAAGAGGGCGGCTTGATGGAGCGTGCCGCCAAACAACACCAGGCCAAAGCCGACGGCCAGATGAGCCTGCTCGGTTTGTTCGAGGAAGCTGGGGCTTCGACTGGTGGTGATACCGGGCTTTCCGAGGACGTTCCAGCTGCGGATGGGGTCGAGTGGGAGCGTAAGACGGTATTGGCTTTTGAGAAAGAGGTGATGGGGCTCTATGTCTCGGATCACCCCTTGAGCCCCTACGCTGACCTCCTCCACCGGCACAGTGACTATGGACTGAGCATCTTCGCCGCTGAAGGCAAGGCCGAGGGAGAGGACAACGATGAGGCGGCGGCCGACCTTGCTGAGGATAGCCAGGGCGGTTCGGCTGGCCTTTTGCGCAACCTTGAGGGCAAGATGATCCGCTTAGCCGGCATGCTGACCGATCTGCAGACCAAGGTGACCAAGAAAGGCGACAAGATGGCCGTCTGCAAACTCGAGGACACGGTTGGCGCGGTCAATCTGGTGGTCTTTCCCCGTACTTACAAAAGCGCTGCTGACCTCCTGGTCGATGACGCTATCGTGGAAGCAAGCGGACGCATCCAGCTTGACCAACGTGGGGTGCAGTTCATCGTCCAGAAGTTACGCGCCATTGATGTCGAGCAAAGCCAGCCGACTTGGAGCGCCCTCTACCTTGAGGTTCCGGCCACCGACTTCAATGTCGAACGCTCGACGGCCTTGATGAGCCTGCTCAAACAATATCCAGGCACCAATCCGGTTACCCTGCAAGTGCGTAAAAGCGATGGCAGCAGCTTTAAGAGCGAACTACCGCTCTCGGTAGACGCCGGCGACCTGATGCTGCGTCGCCGGCTTGCCCCGCTGGCCCAAGTCGCTTGATTTCTTTCTCCTCTAAATCAGGTGGAATCACTATAATAATCTCTCAATCGGATACGGAGAGCTGACCGAGAGGCCGAAGGTGCTCGCCTGCTAAGCGAGTAACGTCCAAAAGACGTTCTGGGGTTCGAATCCCCAGCTCTCCGCCATTTCATCCTTACCTAGCAACGAAGAAGGCGAACGTGCGAGATTATATTTTCACTTCTGAGTCTGTCACTGCTGGCCATCCCGATAAGATCTGTGACCAGATCTCTGACGCCGTGCTTGACGCGGTTATCAGCGAAGAAGTCAAAGCGGGGGGAGCGGCTGACTATATCCGTAGCGCAGTCGAGTGCCTGGTGACCCGTGGCCAGGTCTTTTTGGCAGGTGAGCTGCGCTGTCACGCTTATGTTGACATCGACAGCGTGGTACGCGCAGTGATTAAGCAAATCGGTTACACCGATGCCGAACTCGGTTTCCAATATAGCTCAGTGGGCATCAACAACGCCCTCCAAGAACAAAGTGCCGATATCGCTCAGGGGGTCGACCGCGAGGGGGAGATCGGCGCCGGCGACCAGGGAATCATGTTCGGTTATGCCTGCAATGAGACCGCAGAGCTGATGCCTTTGGCGCCGGCCCTTGCCCATGCTTTGGCCTACCGTTTGGCTGAGGTGCGCACAGACGCGACCTTGCCGTATCTGCGCCCCGATGGCAAGACCCAGGTTTCCGTACAGTATCTTGAGGGTAAGCCTGCCTATGTCGATACCATCTTGATCTCTGCCCAACACGCTGATGACCCCGAGGCCGAACGTTCCTTGGCAGATGACCTCAAGGCTAAGGTAATCGCTCCGGTCTTCGAACGCTTCGGTCTTGGCTTCGGTGAGGCCAAGCTTTTCGTCAATCCGACCGGGCGTTTCGTGATCGGTGGGCCAGCCGGGGATACGGGTTTGACCGGACGCAAGATTATCGTTGACACCTATGGTGGCGTTGCCCATCATGGCGGCGGGGCTTTCTCGGGCAAGGATCCCACCAAAGTCGACCGCTCGGCGGCCTATATGGCACGTTATGCGGCAAAGAACGTCGTCGCCGCTGGCCTGGCCGAGCAATGCGAGCTGCAGTTGGCCTATGGCATCGGCATCGCCCACCCCCTCTCGATCATGGTCAACACTTTTGGCAGTGCCCAGGCGGGCTTAAGCGATGAGCGTATCGCCGAGATCCTGCCCCAGGTCTTCGATTTCACTCCCAGCGGTATCATCACGACGCTCGACCTGTGGCGCCCGATCTACCACTTGAGCGCGGCCTATGGGCATTTCGGCCGTGAGCTTGCGGAGTTCACCTGGGAGCGCATTGACAAGGTGTCCCAACTGCAGGCGGCCTTGTAGGACAGGGCCAAAAAAAGCCGCCTTTCTACGAGCTGGCTATGGCCTGGACGGTTTTCCTGAAAACTTTCAGCCAGGCTTAAGTCCTCTCACGCATAATCTACGATTATGAACATTCTCCTTGTTGAAGACCAACCTCGCCTAAACGCCGCGATCGCCGAGATTCTGCGCAAGGCGGACTTCAAGGTCGAATCCGTCTATGACGGCCAAGCCGGCTATGACTATGCCCGTAGCGGCGAGTATGACGTGGTGGTGTTGGATGTGATGCTACCTGGTATAGACGGCTTCGAGGTGGTGCGCCGTTTGCGCGGCGAGAATTGTGCCACTCCAGTGATCATGCTGACCGCCAAGTCGACCTTAAGCGACAAGGTGGAAGGCCTCAACGCCGGCGCTGATGACTACCTGACCAAACCCTTCCAACCGGCTGAGTTGATTGCCCGCATCAAGGCGATGACTAGGCGCAAGGGCAACATCATCATCGATACAGTCTCAGCTGGCAACACCACCCTTAACCTTAATTCGGCTGATCTATCCTCCTCCGGCAGTGTCAGCGCCGGAGCCGGCACCCTTGCCGAAGATGCGGCTACCGTTGATGTCAACGCCAGCGTGCATCTCTCGCACCGGGAGTTTGACGTCTGCAAATACCTGATCGTCAACATCGGTCAGGTCTTTGACAAGCAGACCTTGCTCAAGAAGGTCTGGGGCACGGGTTCTGGGGTCGATCAGAACAGCGTCGAGGCCTATATCTCCTTTTTGCGTAAGAAACTCGCGTATATCGGTTCTGACCTGGAGATTCAGACCGTCCGCTCGATGGGCTACCGGATGCAGGTGGCCCAGTAATATAATGATGGTGTGTTAAGGCGCCTGAGATATCGTTTTACGGCCATCACCATGCTGCTTTTGGCGGTCGTGGTGGTGAGTGTCTTAGCCGTTACGGTCTATAGCAACTACCAAAACAGCTACAACCAGATCCAAGACTCGCTTGGTCTCGCCCTCGGCCGTAGCGCCAACGAGAGTTGGCGGCCAGCGATTGGCAACCAACCCGGTAAGGGCGATTATACGCCAGTCTTCGTGGTCAGCTTCAATTCCTTGACCGGGGCTTATGTGACCAGCGACTCCCAGCAGAGCGTGCAGATGAGTCAAGCTGACATCGCACAAGCGGTCTCAGAGGTGATTGCCTCCGGCCGCGCTTCGGGCGAGCTTGGCGACCTTAACCTCTTCTACAAACAAACCAGCACCGCCCAAGCCCTGTTGGTCGGACAGCGCATCGCTTTCGCTGATTCCTCCCAGCTAGGCGCCCAGACCCTGCGCCAGGCTCTGTTGGCAGGCGCCGTGGGCCTTGCGGCCCTGGTGGTCTTGTTCTTAATCAGTATGCTGCTTGGACGGATCGCGGTGGGGCCGGTGGAGGCTGCCTGGCGACGTGAGCGCAAGTTCATCGCCGATGCCTCACATGAGTTGAAGACCCCACTCACGGTGATCATGGCCAATAATTCCATCATCGAGTCCTTGCCCGAGAGCAAAGTCTCCGAACAAAGACAGTGGTTGGAGGCGACCGACGCGGAGGCGAGCAAGATGGACAAGTTGGTGCGCGACCTCTTGAGCTTGGCCCAAAGCGACGCCGCCGCCTTGGAGGGTAAGACCAAGCCTAGGCGCAAGGCCAAACGCAAGCTTTCTCCAGCCCTTGCGGCTATCGACTTCAGCCGGGTAGTCGAGCGGGAAGCGATGCAGTTCGAGGCGGTATTCTTCGAGCGCCAGATCAGCTTTGAGAGCACCGTCGAGCCTGCTGTACAAGTCCTGATCGCCTCCGAGAAAGCGGCTCGGCTGGTCACCATCCTGCTTGACAACGCTTCAAAGTACGCCAATCCCGGCGGTAACGTCAATCTCAGCCTGACTACATCCGGCCACCTGAGCGAGCTGATCGTACAGAACTCCGGCACAGTTATCCCAGAGGATAAGCTCGTCCATCTCTTCGACCGTTTCTATCGGGTCGACGAGGCGCACTCCAGTCAAGTCGAGGGCTTCGGTTTGGGGCTATCCTTGGCTAAGAATATCGTCGAATCCGCCAAAGGCCACATCAGCGTGACCTCTGACACCAGGCTCGGGACCGTCTTCCGGGTCGTCTTCCCGCTCGCTAAGTGATTTTCCTAGGGCTCCGCAGGCGCTCTCCGCTCGCCTTGGAGCTGGCGGAGAAAACGCCGCCTAGGGTGGATAAGCTATACTACGAGGGTTGTAAAAATCCTTAGAAAGGAGTGGGTGTTTCATGTCCCCACAGCTGTTAGCATGGCTGGCACCGATCTGCGCCGTGGTCGGGCTCGCCTTTGCCTTCGGTCTCGCTCGCTGGGTCCTTGCCCAGGACAGTGGCAACGAGAAGATGGCGCATATCTCCGGGTTGATCCAGAAGGGCGCGACTGCCTTCCTCTTCTCGGAATACAAGAGACTGATCATCTTCGTGGTGGTGGTCGCGATCATTT
>JAISGO010000037.1 GCA_031263025.1 Coriobacteriales bacterium | reverse complement strand
TATTGGACGTGCGCTCATAAACGATCCAGCGCTTGTGCTGGCAGACGAGCCTACCGGCAACCTCGACAGCGTGATGAGCGCGGAGATCATGGAGCTTTTATTGTATGCAAACCGCAGATATAACCAGACTTTAGTGATCATCACACACGACGAGCGCGTTGCGATGCAGGCAAACCGCGTGTTGCGCATAGAGGACGGGCGCATAACCGCCGATGACATGGTCAGATAGGGGATACAATGAGACTTTTAGCTAAACTTGCGTTCAACCAGATAAAGGCCAACCGCTCGCAGAGCGCTTTTGCGGTTGTAGCCATAGCGCTTTGCACGGCGCTTCTGACTGCGATGTTCGGTGTCATCCAAAGTTTTTATGTTGGTATGCAGAATGCCTACTTAAGCGCCGAGCATACGCTTGAAGGATTCAGCGAGGCGATAGGGCCTGCGCTTGCGACCGTTGAAGGTTTGATGAGCGTATTCATCATCATCGTTATCATCGCTGCAATCATGGTTAATATGAATGCCATCAGGATCAGTGCCGCCGAGCGCACCCAGCAGTTCGGTATTCTTAAAAGCGTTGGTGCCACCAAGCGGCAATTACGCAATGCTGTTGTATTGCAGGCCATGATGTACTGCATAGTCGGTATACCGGTTGGCATCTTGGTTGGATTCGGTTTCCAGCTGGTCGCACTAGTCGTTTTGAGCGGCTTTATGTCGACGATAAACGCGTTTGATTCAGGCAATGCAATCAACATGCCGTTTGCCGTATCTGGCGTTGGGCTGGTCCTGACCATAGCGCTTGCGTTGGCTACTACACTATTGGCATCTTGGCGACCTGCGGCGCGCGCGGCAAAAGTCCCTGCCATCTCAAGCATAAAACAGAGCGATGACTATAAAGTCAAGCCTAAAAACGTGCGTACACTTGGCCTTTACGGCAAACTGTTTGGCTTCGAGGGCAATCTGGCCGCGAAGACGATGAGGCGCAACCATAAGAAGTTCCGCGTGACCGTTGCGATGCTCGCAGTGAGCACTGTTATGTTCATAGCGACGTTCAGTTTCGCACAGTACCTGCAAATGGGACTAAGCACATATGCCCCAACCAGCGGAAGCGCAAACGACGCTGCAGCTATGGCCATCACCGGTAGCTTATTTCAGACCGTCCAGATATTGCTCTACTGCTTTATCGTGGTAGTTGCTATCGTGGCCGCGGTAAGCGCTATAGCGACTATCTCAACAAACATACGTACACGCGTACGCGAGTTTGCCGTGCTGCAAAGCGTTGGCATGACATACGGCGGACTGAAGAAGATGCTGAGGGTGGAAAGCCTGATATATGCGACAAAGGCGCTTATCATTGGGTTAATCGTGGGCGCTTTGGTATCGTGGCTCGAATTCATAGCGTTGTACGGCGCGTCAGCGCAATCCAGTGCAATTGGTATATCGTATGTCTTTCCATGGCAGGCGACGCTTATCTGCATTATTGCGATATTTGCGTTGGCTTTTGCGACAACGGCGTACTCGCGCAGAAGCTTAGCAAAGAACAATATCATCCAGACAATACGGGCGGAAAGTATATAGGAATGGTACAAAAAGCTAAGTCCTATGACAACCCTTAGACTGGTGCGGGCGACAGGACTTGAACCTGCACGAATATACATTCACTAGGACCTAAACCTAGCGCGTCTGCCAATTCCGCCACGCCCGCACGGCGTTTTCTATTTTATCAGACTATTCCCAGGGCGGGGACACTTTATAAGGTGTCCCCGTTGATGCGTCTGCGCCGGGCACCTCAGACCCGGCTTGGCCGGGCCGGTGTCAAAGTCGAGCGGTCGGCGAAGCGGAGGTCACGGCCGAGTCTGAGGGCATCGTCGCCGAAGCGGTTCTTCACCTTATCGGTGGCGGCGACCAGGTCTTGGTTGAGTTCTTGGGCAGGGGAGTCGAAGAGGGAAGTCTGGCCTGCGTCTGCGCGGTCGAAGCCGGAGACGGCGACGCCGATCAGACGGATGTGGTCGCCGGGCTGCCAAAGCTCGGGGAGCAGCTGATAGAGCACGTCGATGAAGTCACGCTCGTTGTCGACCGGGGCGGGCAGAGTGCGCCTGGCACTGCGCGAGGAGAGGTCGGCGTAGCGCAGCTTGAGCGCGACGGTGCGTCCCTTCAGGCTCTTGTTGCGCAGGCGTAGGCCGGTCTTCTGGGCGACCATGTAGATGGCCTGGCGCAGCTCTGTAGGCTCGATCAGATCGCTCGAGAAAGTGACTTCGTTGGAGACCGACTTGACCTTGTCCGTGGCCTCGACGGCGGAGCGGTCACGCCCTGCGGCCCGCTCCCGCATTTCGGCGGCATTCTTGCCGAAGATGGGCTTAAGCAGGGTGAGGTCGCAGTCAGCGAGGTCGCCGAGGGTGGAGAGACCGAGTCGGCGCAGCTTGGCCACGCTCTTGGCACCGAGCCCGCTCATCCGGCGTAAGGGGAGGGGGGCCAGGAAAGCGGCCTCTTGACCGGGGTAGACGATGGTCAGACCGCGTGGTTTGTCCACCTCGGAGGCGATCTTGGAGACGGTCTTGTTGGCGGAAAGGCCAACCGAGCAGGTCACCCCGAGTGCCGCCACCTCGGCTTGGATCTGGCGGGCACAGCTGATCGGGTCGCCGCCGAGATGGGGGCCGGGAGTGACGTCGAGGAAAGCCTCGTCGATGGAGCATTGTTGGATGGTCGGGGAGTGGTTGGCAAGGATGGCCATGACTTGTTTTGATACTTCTATGTAGCGTTCGAAGTGGCCATGTGTCCAGATCGCCTGAGGGCAAAGGCGTTTCGCCGTCACCGCCGGCATCGCCGAATGCACGCCGAAAGCCCTGGCCTCGTAACTCGCAGTCGAGACCACTCCACGCCGTTTGGCATCGCCGCCGACGATTACCGGCTTGCCCCGCCACTCAGGATGGTCGAGCATCTCCACCGAGGCGAAGAAGCAGTCTAGGTCCATCAAGATGACGGCCGATCCCTGCCACAGCTTGTCTGTGTTTTGGACGTGCCCCATAACCAGCTCCAGTATAGTAGAAAACGAACAGATGTTCCGGCAAGTTCGCTGCCGTTTTCATTATAATCAGGCGAGACGAGGAAAGCCATGGACAAGACGAGGAGATAGGCTTCGATGAACAATTTGACCAGCCCTTTGCTGCGCGGCCGTAGGGTGCTTGTGCGGGCGGATTTCAATGTCCCCCTGGACGGTTCTACGGTTGCCGATGATACACGCATCCGCAAGGTGCTGCCGACCATCCAGGCCCTGCAGGGCGGCGGCGCCCATCAGGTAGTGCTGCTCTCGCATCTGGGCCGGCCTAAGGGCCAGGGCTTTGAGGCGGATTATTCACTGGCGCCGGTGGCACGGGTGCTCGGCCGCCTGCTCGGCTCTGAAGTCCCTCTGCTGCCCTGCCGCGCTGATGGGGGGCTCGAGCTCGACCCTGCGCTGGTCGACCAGGCTTTGGCAAGCTCAGGTGTCGTGATGTTGGAGAACCTCCGCTTCGATGCAAGGGAGAAAGCCGATGATTTGGCTTTTGCCCGGGCCTTGGCGGCCTTAGGCGACGTCTACGTCAATGACGCTTTCGCGGTCTCACACCGGGCTCATGCTTCCGTCGACCTGCTGCCCCGCTTGTTGCCGAGCTTTGCCGGGCTGCTCCTGGAGCAGGAAGTCTCGACTCTGACCAAGCTTCTGACCGGGCCAGCTCGCCCTTATGTCGCCATCCTGGGCGGTGCCAAGGTCTCAGATAAGATCAAGGTGATCGACGCTATGCTCGAGCGTTGTGATTGCCTGCTCATCGGTGGGGCGATGTGCTTTACTTTCTTGGCGGCCCAAGGCTATGCCGTGGGCGCATCGCTTTGCGAAGATGATTGGATCCCGCGTGCCCAGGACACCCTGGATAAGGCCGCTGCTGCTGGTAAATCCCTGCTCTTGCCCTCCGATGTGATCTGCGCCGGAGGTATCGAAGATGGCGCCGGTGCCCAGGTCTATGACATTTCCGCCATTCCTGGGGGGCAGATGGGCTTAGACATCGGCCCAGCCACGGCCGAGCGTTACGCTCGCCAGATTGCTGCCGCTGACACCATCTTCTGGAACGGTCCGATGGGGGTCTTCGAAAAGCCTGCCTTCGCCGCTGGCACCAAGGCGGTAGCCGAGGCGGTCGCCGCTAATGTTTCGGGTTATAGTGTGATTGGCGGAGGCGACAGCGTAGCTGCGGTCGACCAGTTTGGCTTGGCCGAGCGGATCGACTTCATCTCCACCGGCGGCGGTGCCTCGATGGAGTTTCTGCAGGGAAGTAAGCTGCCGGGGATCGTCGCCCTCGACGCAGAGAAGATAACATCCGAATAAGGAGGAGTGTAAGATGACGAGAAAACCCTTGGTCGCCGGCAACTGGAAGATGAATAAGACCACCGCTGAGGCCACCGATTTGGCCCAGCAGCTGTCTTATCGTGTCGACCAGGCCTATGAGGGGGTGGATATCCTGGTCTGCCCGCCTTTCACCGATTTGCGCAGCGTCTATGTGACCCTGGACTTCGACAAATCCCGAATCGCGATGGGCGCCCAGAACGTCTACTTCGAGGAGTCCGGCGCCTACACCGGCGAGATCTCGCCGGTGATGCTCAAGGAGATCGGCTGCAGTTATTGCATCGTCGGCCACTCTGAGCGGCGCGGCCTCTTCAACGAGACCAATGACGACATCAACCACAAGGTCAGGGCCCTGCAAAGCCACGGTATCACGCCGCTGCTCTGCGTGGGCGAGAGCCTGCAGATCCGCCAACAGCGTAACGCCCTCGAGTTCATCTCCGACGAGCTGCGTGCCTGCCTCTTGGGCAATCCGGTGGCGGCGGCCGATGACTTGGTGGTGGCCTATGAGCCGATCTGGGCGATCGGCACCGGGCACACCGCCACGCCGGAGCAGGCCCAAGACGTCTGCGGCCAGATCCGCGAGGACCTCGCCAACATCTATAGCCCGGAGATCGCCGAGCAAGTGCGCATCCTCTATGGCGGTAGTATGAACGAAGGCAACGCCGCGCTCTTTGCCGCCTGTCCTGATATCGACGGCGGCCTAATCGGCGGAGCCTCGCTTGATGCCAATAAGTTCATGCCGATCGTGGATTGCTTCAGATAACATGGCCACTCCAAGACTGCACCTGCCGGTATTGCTCGCTATCCTCGATGGTGTCGGGATTGCCCCGGCCAGCCCCAAAAATGCCCTAAGCGAAGCCTCTACCCCCTTCCTCGACCGTCTCTTCGGCGGGCAGGAGTTCCCCTATACCGAGCTTGAGGCTTCTGGTGAGGCGGTCGGTCTGCCGGCTGGTCAGATGGGCAACTCCGAGGTCGGACACCTCAACATCGGCGCCGGCCGTGTCGTCCACCAAGAGCTCTCACGCATCAACCAGGCCATCGCCGACGGGAGCTTCTTCAGCAATGCGGCCTTGACAGCGGCTTGTAGCAGGCTTAAGGCAGGGCAAGTCCTGCATCTGATGGGGCTGTTCTCTGAGGGAGGCGTGCATTCTGAACTCTCCCACCTCAAGGCCTTGGTCGAGTTGGCCGGCCGTCAGGGCGCACACCAAGTCTATGTGCACGCTTTCATGGATGGCCGCGACGTGGCACCGACCAGCGGGGCCGGCTTCATGAAGGACTTCCTAGAGTGGTGGGAGCAAACCAAGCTGGATTATCCAGAGCTCTCTTTGCGTATCGCCACTGTCCATGGACGCTTCTTCGCGATGGACCGCGACCAGCGCTGGGAGCGTTTGCAGCGCTCCTACCGTTGCCTGACCGATCCCAAGGACGGCGGTGAGGCTTTCAAGCCCGGTGCCAATCCGGTGGCGCTCTTGGAGGACTCCTACGCCCATGATATCAGCGATGAGTTCGTCTTGCCGGTCGCCTTGCAGGAACGTGGCCTCAAAGACGGCGACAGCCTGGTCTTCTTCAACTTCAGGCCAGACCGGGCGCGGGAGATCACCCGGGCTTTGATCGATCCTGCCTTCAAGGGTTTCAAACGTGCCAAGCGGCCGAAACTGCACTATGTCTGCATGACCGAATACGATCCGGCTTTCCTCGAGATGGGGGCCGCCTTGGCTTTCGCTAAGGAGTTCCCCGATAACGTCCTCGCCGATGTCTTAGCCGCGGCTGGCCTGCGCCAGCTGCATACCGCCGAGACCGAGAAGTATGCCCATGTCACCTTCTTCCTCAACGGCGGCAAGGAGGAGCCCAAGCCCCTCGAGGAGCGTGTCTTGGTGCCCAGCCCCAAAGTTGCCACCTATGACTTGAAGCCAGAGATGAGCGCTTATGAGGTGGCCGACCAGCTGGTCGACGCCATCGATGAGGGCCGGGCCGACTTCTACGTGGTCAATTTCGCCAACGGCGATATGGTTGGCCATACTGGCAACCTCAAAGCCGCCGTCCAGGCACTGCAAACGGTCGACCTTTGCCTGGAACGGGTACTGCTCTCCCTGACCGCGCAGGGCGGCGCCGCCTTGGTCACCGCCGACCATGGCAACTGCGAGATCATGGCCGATGCCAAGGGTAATCCGGTCACTTCGCACACCACCTCCCCGGTGCCCTGCGCGCTGGTCTCGGGTGACCTGAACGCTGAGCCTGCCAAGCCCAGGGCCGATCTCGCAGGGGTCAAGCTGCGCCAGGACAAGGATTGTAAGTTGGCCGACCTGGCCCCGACCATCCTCGACCTAATCGGCCTGCCTAAGCCCCAGGAGTTCAGCGGTAAGTCCCTAATCGCCTGAGTTTTCGTCGTGTTTACTTAAATGTCTGATCTGAGCAAAGTGCTATAATCCAAACGTCTATGCGTGCCAGCACCACGCTTCCGATCGTGCCCCCAGAGGAGGAAAGAGTTGCCAGACAAACGATTTACGCCCAAGAAGCGACATAGTGCCATACGCACTCATGTCATTTTCCTGATCCTGCTGGTGATCATGTTGGTCTCGTCGATCATTATGTTCACTCCTCCTTCCACCAAGATCAAACAAGGTCTCGACGTACAGGGCGGCCTTTCGGTGGTGATGCAGGCTTCGACCACCGACGGTTCGCTGGTGACCCCGGCTGATATGACCAACGCCCAGGCTGTGGTCGAGCGACGGGTCAATCTGCTCGGTGCCTCCGAGGCCACCGTCCAAGTCCAGGGCACCAACCAGCTCCTGGTGCAGATGCCCGGTGTGGTCGACCAGACCCAGGCCCTTGAGACCATCGGGCAGACCGGTGTGTTGGAGTTCTGCAGCGTGCCGGATATCACCAATGCCGCCATCAAGAAGGATATCGAGGCCTCCAACTCCAACAGCTCCACCTCCTCTAGCTCCGACAAGCCGACCATGACCGATGACACCAGGATCGACCAAGGCCTGATCTTCGACACCATCAAGCCCAGCCAGGTCATCGGCACCAAGGACAACCCGGTCAAGGACACCGCCGGCAACGTCCAGACCATCACCAACAACAAGGTGCCGGCCGGTGAGTATGTGGTCAACAACCCAGACAGCACCGACCAGACCAAGAATCCGACCACCTATAGCCGGGTGGTGCTCAAGGACAACGAGTACACCCCGCTCTTCAACGGCGGTCAGATCACTAACGTGAGCGTGGACAAGGCCAGCGACACCTCGCAGTACTATGCGGTCAACATCACCCTCAACGGTGACGCCACCAAGGCTTTCGGCGATGCCACCACCCAGCTGGCCAAGAACAAAGACCAGATTGCCATCTTGTTGGACAAGGCGGTGCAGTCGGCGCCGACCGTCAATGAGGCCATCACCACCGGCCAGGTCCAGATTACCGGCAACTACGACATCGACGGGGCCAACGCCCTCAAGACCGTGCTCCAGTCCGGCTCCCTGCCGGTCAGCCTGGCAGTGGTCAATTCCCAGGTGGTTGGCCCGACCGCCGGCCAAGCCTCGCTTTATGCTGGCATCCTGGTCGCTCTGCTCGGCCTGCTTCTGGTCTGCCTTTACCTCATCTTCTTCTATCGCGGCCTGGGTATCCTCACCGCTGGTGCCATCATCGTCTTCTCCTGCCTCTACCTCGGCCTGCTCGGCCTGCTTTCGGCCTTGGGCTTCTTTGCCCTGTCCTTGGCTGGGATCGCCGGTATTGTGCTCTCAATCGGTACGGCGGCCGACTCATCGATTCTGGTCTTGGAGAGGTTCAAGGAAGAGATCAGGATGGGACGCTCGGTCAGGGCGTCTTCCATCACCGGCGTCAAGCACGCCATCATCACCTCGATCGATGCCGACTTCGTCACCCTGATCTCTGCCCTGGCCCTGTATTTCATCGCCATCGGTTCGGTCAAGGGCTTCGGTCTGACCTTGACCCTCGGCGTGATCTGCGACATCATCACCATGCTCTTCTTCAAAGCCCCGACCGTGCGCCTGCTGGCGCCGGCGGTAATCGCCCATCATCCGGGCTTCTGGGGCATCCGCGAAGACGAGGAGCTCGCCATCGCTGGAGGCGAGATCCTGCCTGATGCTCACCTATTGCTTACTGCTGAGGACAAAGCGGCTTTCAAAGCCAAGAAAGCCGCCGACCGTCAGGCCCGTAAAGACCAGGCGGCGAAGGTCAAGGCCGAGCTGAAGGCCCGGGAGACAGCCGAGAAGGAGCGCCTGGCAGACAAGGCGGCAGCCAAGAAGGCGGCCGAAGCCGAGAAAGCTAAGCTCAAATCAGCCCTTAAGGTCAAGGTGGACGCGCCCAAGGACGCCGCTGACAAGGGAGAGGCTAAGGATAAGACCACCAAGCCAGCACCAGGCAAAGGGGCGACCAAGACTGATAGCACCGCCAAAGCCGCTGACAAGTCAAAAGCGGATAAGAAGGCCCTGAGCGCAAAGCGCAAGCCGACCGCTAAGGCCAAGGCTAGCTCCAAGGCCTCCAAACAAGCTACAGGTACGGCCAAGACTGCTAAGACCACCAAGTCCACCCCTGATGCCAAGGCTACGGCCACCAGAAAAGCCAAAACCGATACTCCTACCGCTGACCACCAGGTGTCCCACATTCCCGCCAGCGCTGCGCAGAAAGGGGACGAATAATGGTCAGACCTTTTAAGAAAGACATCAACTTCCTCGGTCACCGCAAGATCTTCTTCATCGTGTCCGGGGTTCTGATCCTTGCTTCCATCTTCGGCTTCGTCTTCCGGGGCGGCCTTAGCTTCGGGATCGAGTTCATGGGCGGCTCGTCGATCGAGCTGACCAACGCCCAAAATGTCAGTATCGACCAAGTCCGCCAGGCCTTTGCCGCGCAGGGGCAAAACGACGTCCTGATCCAGCAGGCCTCAGAGCCCGGCGGTGGCCAAGGCTATGTCATCCGCACTAGCCAGACCGACGCGGCTGCGGCCTCCAAGACTGCCGACGCGGTCATCAAGGCCCTCAATTTGCCCGCGCAGACGGTGCAGCCCCAGACCATTGGCTCGAGCTGGGGCGGGGATGTGACCCGGAGTATGATTATCGCTCTGATCGTGGCCATGGCCCTGATCATCATCTACATGGCGATCCGCTACGAGTGGAAAATGGGCCTTTGTGCGATCATCGCCTTGATCCACGATATCATCATCGTGACTGGATTCTATGCCATCTTCCATATCGACGTTACCCCCAACGTGGTGGCGGCGATGTTGACCATCATGGGTTATTCGCTCTACGATACCGTGGTCGTCTTCCACCGGATCAAGGACAACACCGCTGAAACCCGTTCGCACTCTTTTATGACCGTGGCCAACCACTCGATCAACCAGACCATCCTGCGCACCATCAACACCACGGTGACCACCCTGGTGCCGGTGGTGGCAATGTTGATCTTCGGTGGGGAGACCTTGCAAGAGTTCGCCCTTGCTATGACCATCGGTTTGATCTCCGGGTCTTACTCCTCGATCGGGATCGCGACCCCCATCTATGCGCTGTGGAAACAACACGAGCCTAAGTTCAAGAAGCTACGCAGTAAGTTCGGCGAAGGGGTGGGTTCATTCTCCGCCGCAGAGGATCTCGGCGAGTAAAAGCGCTTGCCTGCTGCGGCGCTTATCCAAGGCGCCTCGTTTGTACGGATTTTGTACAGGCGGGGCGCCTTTGCTTATTTAGACCTACAATAAAGAGTTATGCCTAAAACACAGAAAAAGGCCACAAACTCTAGGAATCCGGAGAAACTGATCCGGATCCGGGGGGCCCGCCAACACAACCTCAAAGACATCAACCTCGATATCCCGCGCGACCAGCTGGTGGTGATCACCGGGCTTTCCGGATCGGGCAAGTCATCTTTGGCCTTTGACACTATCTATGCCGAGGGCCAGCGCCGCTACGTTGAGTCGCTTTCCTCTTATGCCCGTCAGTTCCTGGGGCAGATGGACAAACCCGACCTGGATTCGATCGACGGGCTCTCACCCGCGGTCTCTATCGATCAAAAATCGACTTCGCGCAATCCACGCTCCACGGTCGGCACGGTCACTGAGATATATGACTATCTCCGCCTGCTCTTCGCCCGGATCGGCGTGCCCCATTGTCCGGAGTGCGGCCGGGTGATCGAGGCCCAGACCACCGACCAGGTCGCCGATAAGATCATGGCAATGTCTCTGGCTAGTGCGCCGCAGCGCAAAGCCTTGATGCTCGCTCCGGTGGTGCATGACCGCAAGGGCGAGTTCGCCCAGCTCTTTGCCGATCTCTTGAAAGAGGGCTTCGTCCGGGTGCGGGTGGACGGCAAGGTGCTCAACCTCAACGAAGTGAGTAAGCTCGACAAGAAGCTCCGCCATGACATCGACGTAGTAGTGGACCGTATCGTGATCAAGGAGGGCGCGACCAAGCGGGTCGCCGAGGCGGTGGAGACCGCCACCCGGATTGCCGACGGTAACCTGGTGGTCGAGCTGCTCGCCGAGAAGGCCAAGGACGAAGCGTCAGCCCTCGAGGCTCAAGAGGAGCATTATTCCCTTGCCCTGGCTTGCCCCGAGCACGGCCACTCGATTGAGTCGCTGGAGCCGCGTGATTTCTCTTTCAACGCTCCTTATGGGGCTTGTCCGACTTGTCTGGGTTTGGGTTTTACCAATGAAGTCGACCCATCGCTGGTGGTCTCCGACCCTTCGCTGTCCCTGCGCGGCGGGGCCAGCCCGGTGATCAATTGGGCCAGTAACTACTATCCGCAGAAGCTTGGCGCGGTGGCCAAGCACCTTGGCATCAGCCTGGATACGCCTTGGCAAGACTACCCCAAAAAGATCAAAGTCGCCCTGATGGAAGGGCTGGGCGAGCGGAAGGTACGCATCGACTATCACACCCTGGACGGACGCGATACTTATTGGTTCGACCGCTGGGAGGGCCTGATGGGGATCGTGCGCCACAAATACCACGACGCCAAGAGCGAGAAGCAAAAGCAGAAATGGGAGAAATATATCGCCACCGCTCCCTGTCCGGACTGCCATGGTGCCCGACTGCGTCCGGAGATCCTTGCTGTAACCTTGAGCCAGGAAAAACCCCAGAGCCTGGGCGGCCCCGCCTTTACGGCGCCGAGTGGCAACGGCAACCTCAACATCTACGAGCTGACCCAGCTTTCGGCGGGCCAGGCCCTGGATTTCTTTGAAGGGCTGGAGCTCAGTGAGCGCCAGCAGTTCATCGGCGCGCGCATCGTCAAGGAGATCCGTGAGCGGCTGCGCTTCATGGTCGACGTCGGCCTTGATTACCTCACCTTAGACCGAGCGGCTATGACCTTGTCTGGTGGCGAGGCCCAGCGTATCCGCCTGGCGACCCAGATCGGGGCCGGACTGATGGGAGTGCTCTACGTGCTCGATGAGCCCTCGATCGGTCTGCATCAGCGCGACAACGACCGCCTGATTGCTACCCTCAAGCACTTGCGTGACCTTGGCAACACGGTGATCGTGGTCGAGCATGACGAGGATACCATCCGCCAGGCTGACTACGTGGTCGATATCGGTCCTGGCGCCGGCGCCCATGGTGGCCAGATCGTGGCCGAGGGCACGCCGGCTCAGATTGAGAAGGTCAAGAGCGGCTCCCTGACCGCTGATTACCTATCCGGACGGCGCCGTATCGAGCTGCCGGCGAAGCGCCGCAAGGGCAAGGGCAAACTACGCATCAGTGGCGTCACCACTAACAACTTGAAAAAAATCAGTGTCTCTATCCCGCTCGGCACTTTGACCGTGGTGAGTGGGGTGAGTGGTTCGGGAAAGTCGTCGCTGGTCACTGACACCTTGGCGCCAGCCTTGGCCAACCGCATCATGCGCGCCCACCACCGGGTCGGCTATTACAGCAAGATGACCGGCTTAGACAGGATCGACAAAGTGGTTGACATCGACCAGTCGCCGATCGGTCGTACCCCGCGTTCCAATCCGGCCACCTATGTCGGGGTCTGGGACGACATCCGCCAGCTTTTGGGGTCGCTGCCAGAGTCGCGGGTGGCAGGTTTTGGGCCGGGGCGCTTTTCCTTCAATGTCTCGGGTGGGCGTTGCGAGGCTTGTAAGGGCGATGGTCAGATCAAGATAGAGATGCACTTCCTGCCCGATATCTACGTGCCCTGCGAGGTCTGTGGCGGTAGTCGCTACAACCGCGAGACGTTGGCCATCAAATATCGTGGCAAAAACGTCGCCGAGATCCTGGACATGACGGTGGCCGAGGCCCTGGAGTTCTTCCGGGCGATCCCGGGTATCGCGCGTAAGCTGCAGACCCTCTATGACGTTGGTCTGGGCTACATCAAATTGGGCCAACCGGCGACCACGCTGTCCGGCGGCGAGGCCCAAAGGGTCAAACTCTCCAGCGAGCTGCAGAGGGTGCAGACCGGCAAGACCTTTTATATTCTGGACGAACCTACCACTGGTCTGCATTTCGAGGACGTGCGCCAGCTCTTGGTGGTCTTGCAACGCTTGGTCGACTCCGGCAACACCGTGCTGGTAATCGAGCACAACCTCGACGTGGTGAAGAGCGCCGATTATCTGATTGACCTTGGTCCCGAGGGCGGCGAGGGCGGTGGCCTTGTGGTCGCGACCGGCACCCCGGAGCAGGTGGCGGCAGTGCCTGAGAGCTATACCGGTCAGTTCTTGAAGAAGATGTTGGAATAATATATCAAGGGCCGGCTAATGTATCAAAGGGACGTTTCATTTGATACATTCAACTCTTTAAGGCACAGACGACCTTCAAACGCCCGGCAACTTGAAAATCGCCTGTGCCTTAAAGGGCCCCTTTAGGCCATATGTTTCATTTGTCTGTACCGCCTGCATCAAATGAAACATTCCCAGACACATTCCTTTGCCTGCTCTCCTATCGGGTACAATGTCGGCATGACGAATCCAAACCGGATAGCCCGCGAGAAGACCCGTTCAGTCAAGATCGGCGACCTGATCGTTGGCGGGGGTGCTCCGGTGGTGGTGCAGTCGATGCTCAATACCAAGCCAGACGACCTACTCGGCGCGCGCGAGCAGGTCGAGGCCTTAGCCGAGGCCGGCTGTCGGATTGCCCGGATTGCGGTGCCGAGCAAGATCGCGCTGGAGTGTTTCGCCCTGACCGCGCGTCGTTCGCCGATCCCGATCGTCGCCGATATCCACTTCGACTATAAGTTAGCCATCGCGGCAGTCGAGGCGGGGGCTGCGGCCATTCGTATCAATCCTGGCAACATCGGCGGCTTTGACAAGGTCGACCAAGTAATCGAGGCCTGCCGGGCGGCAGAGGTACCGATCCGGATCGGGGTTAACGCCGGTTCGCTCGATCCTGAAGTAGCGGCCGAGGCCGGGCTGAGCGCAGCCGAACAGCTGGCCGCAAGCGCTATCCAGTACGTTGAGTACTTCGAAGCCCATGATTTCGAGCAGATCGTGGTCAGTGCTAAGGCCCATGACGTGGCCACCACGGTGACGACTTATCGTCTGCTCGCAGAGCGTATCCCCGAGGTTCCCTTGCATCTGGGGGTGACTGAGGCCGGAGGCCTGCGCCAAGGTACCATCAAATCAGCCTGCGCCATCGGCGCTCTTTTACTTGATGGCATCGGCGACACCATCCGGGTCTCGCTTACCGCCGATCCCCTGCGTGAGGTCGAGGTCGGCTACGACATCCTCAGGGCTTGTGGCCTTTACCGCGCTGGGGTCGAAATCGTGAGCTGCCCCACCTGTGGCCGTACTCAGGTCGACCTCGAGCGCATTGCAACTGAGGTCGAGCGCAGGTTGGCCTCGATCAAGCGCCCCTTGAGCGTGGCGGTGATGGGCTGCGTGGTCAATGGCCCGGGCGAGGCTGCCGGCGCCAACATCGGTGCTGCCTGTGGCCGCGGCAGCGCCCAGATCTTCGTCGATGGCGAAGTGCGCTATAGTGTCCCTGAAGAGAAAATCGCCGACGCCCTCCTCGCGGAAGCAGAACAGTATCCAGGCGTGGATGGAAGTCCTGCGGCCTAGGCTTTTTCTGACCCTGTAACAATCAAGATCGGCAAAAGGGAACCCCAGACTTCCGGGCTGGTTTCCCTTTGTGCCCACCCATGTCTGAAAGACCACGCCATGTCCGCAGCACATTTCGAAAAACGCAGCCGAAAATCCAAACCCCGCCTCTGGACTCGCGAGTTCGTACTTGCCAGCTTGGTCCAACTGGGCAACGCGACGAGCTTCTACCTGGTGATGACCAGTATCTCGGGATTTGCCGAGGATCATCTGGCGGCAAGCTCGGGCGTAGCCGGCACCATCGCTAGCCTCTTCATCATCGGAGCGATCCTCTCTAGGGCCTTCGCCCTCAAACTGATGGGCCACCTCGGCAACAAGGGCGCCTTGGCCTTTGGCGCGGGCATCGCACTGGCCTCCTCGCTGTTCTATCTGGTCTGCGTGAACCTTTGGTTGTTGGCGGCGATCCGGCTCGCCCACGGCTTCGGTTTCGGTATCATCACTTCGGCCGCGCCGACCATCGTGGCCCAGCATAGTCCGCACGAGCGGGTGGGGGAGGCGATGGGCTACTACAGCCTCGGCCCCACCTTCGCCAACGGGGTTGGGCCTTTTATCGGGCTTCTGCTCTATGGCGCGGGCAACTACCTTACCATCTTCTTGATCAGCGCGGCGACCATGTTGGTGGCACTACTCCTAGTCATACCCCTGCGGGTACCGCGTGAGGAGCTCAGCCCTGAGCGACGTGCGGAGCTCAAGGGCTTCAAACTCTCCACCATCATCGAGAAGCCGGCGCTGGGGCTTTCGACAGTGGCCCTGGTGCTCTATGTCTGCTTTGGCACTATCGTCTCTTTCTTGGCCCTTTTCATGCGCCAGATCGACTTGGTGGCTTTCTCCAGTGTCTATTTTCTGGTCTATGCGCTGGCGGTGTTCGTCTCCCGGCCGCTAGTCGGCAAGCTCTTCGACCGCTATGGGGTGCGCCGGGTACTCTATCCGGCGCTGGCCCTGTTAGTAGTGGGGATGCTCATCTTTGCCACCACCGCAAGCCTCGCTCAACTGGTCGTCTCGGCGGTGGTGATTGGGCTGGGAGTAGGCACCATCCAGGCCGCGACCTTGGCTGAGGTCACCCGGATCACTCCGCCCGGGCGCTCCGGCGTGGCCAACACCACCTACTACCTCTTCTCCGACATCGGCAACAGCGGCGGCCCGATCCTGGCCGGATTCTGCATCCCCTTTATCAGCTACCGTGGGGTCTACCTGGTGATGGCCGGCGTCTGCGTCTGCAATATCATCATCTTCAGCGCCTATCTGAGCAGGCGCAAGCATAGATAGGGCTGCGTTGACACGCTAAAATAACTGCAGACGAAAGGAAATCCGCCCATGCTCAAACTCTCCAACTGTTATATGCCCACTCTCAAGGAGGTGCCGGTCGACGCTGAGTTGGCCTCGCATCAGCTCCTGTTGCGTGGCGCTTTCATGCGCAAGGTCTCGAGTGGTATCTATGCTTTCCTGCCGCTTGGTATCAAAGTCCTGCACCGGATCAGCCAGATCGTGCGCGAGGAGATGGACGCGATCGGTAACCAGGAACTTCTGATGCCGATCCTGCAGCCAGCCGAGCTCTGGCACCAGAGCGGGCGTTGGGACGACTACGGCCCGGAGCTGATGCGTCTGACCGATAGACACGAGCACCAGTATGCGCTCAGCCCCACCCAGGAGGAGATGATCACCGAGCTCGTCCATAACGAGCTGCGCTCCTACAAGGACCTGCCGCTTTGCCTCTACCATATCCAATGGAAGTACCGCGACGAGATCCGGCCGCGTTTCGGGCTTTTGCGTTCGCGCGAGTTTCTGATGAAAGACGCCTATAGCTTCCATGCTTCGCAGGAGTCCTTAAACCAGCATTATGATCTTGAATACCAGGCTTATAGCCGCATCTGCGAGCGCCTGGGACTGGCTTTCCGTCCGGTCGAGGCCGACAGTGGCCAGATCGGCGGCAAAGTCACCACTGAGTTCATGGCCTTGGCCGACGCCGGCGAGGCCGAGCTTGCGCTTTGCCCGGATGAGACTTGCGGCTATGCCGCCAACCTCGAGGTCGCGACCGGCATCGCACACCCGCGTGCCTATGAGATCGAGGGCGCCGATGACCGTCTCACCAAGCTCGAGACCCCAATCGAGGGCACTATCGCAGCCTTGGCCGGGTTCTTGCATATTGACGAGGATCAGACCGTGAAGGCCTTCTCTGGCAAGGATGCGGCGGGACGGATCTCTGTGCTCTTCGTGCCCGGAGACCACGAGGTCAATCCGGTCAAGGTCGAGAAGTTGCTGCCGGGCTTCATGCCCCTAAGCGATGCCGAGATGGAAGCAGCGGGGCTGGTCAAAGGCTACATGGGCCCGGTCGGGCTGCCTACTGGCGTCCAGGTGGTGGCCGACCGCTCCCTGCAGGGGGTCAAACACTGGCTGGTCGGCGCGAATGAACCTGGCTACCATTTGGCCGGGGCCGCGCCCGGACGGGATTTTGCGGTTGACCAATGGGCTGACCTGGTCACGGTCGCAGACGGCGACCTCTGCCCGCATTGTGGCAGGCCTTTGACCTTTAAACGGGGCATCGAGGTCGGTCAGATCTTCCAGCTCGGTACCAAGTACTCTGAGAGCATGGGCGTGACCTACATGGACGAAGACGGCAAAGAGCAACCTTTCATCATGGGCTGCTACGGCTGGGGGGTGACCCGCTCGCTGGCGGCGGTGGTCGAACAGCTGCACGATGCGGACGGCATGATCTGGCCGGCCAGCATTGCGCCGGCCCAGCTCCTGATCGTGGCGCTTGACCCGGACGACGAGCAGAGCCAGACGCTTAGCCGCGAGATCGGCCAAGAGCTGGAGGGGCTTGGCTTCAGCGTTGCCCTCGACGACCGTGCAGCCCGACCGGGTTTCAAGTTCAAGGATGCCGACCTGATCGGCTGGCCGCTCCAGCTCACCATCGGCAAGCGCGGCCTGGCGGCGGGTAAGCTCGAGCTGAAAGTGCGAGCCAGCGGCCAGAAATCCGAAGTCGCGATCGCGGACGCCGCTGAGGCTTGCGCCCAGCTCCTAAGACAGATGCTCGAAGAGCTGTCCTGAGAAAAAAGGGCTTTGCTGCCAGCGCTGTCACCGTGTCCCCGTTTAGGGAAAGGCAGTGTCACAAGGACGACAAGTAGGTTGGCTTACCCATAGTAAGAAAAACTCAAGTCTCCTGCGAATTTTCCCTGATTCTCCCGTTTCGGCACAGCTTATGTAGTAAAGTCAGGGCGTATTATTTTTTTCAAGGGCGCGTGAGCGTCAGTAAGTAGGTTTTTGTATGGCAACCGGTAAGGTTAAATGGTTCAGCCCGGACAAGGGTTATGGTTTTATCAGCCGCGAGGATGGCGACGACTTGTTCGTGCATTACTCCGAGATCCAGATGGATGGTTTTAAGAACCTGGATGAGAACCAAGAAGTGGAATTCGATATCGTGGACGGGCAGAACGGCAAGCAGCAGGCTGCCAACGTCCGTAAGATATAAAAATCCACTATTCGGCCGATTTTGGATTTGCCCGGCCGCTTATTACCGACAAGGTAACCGCGCGATCGGTCAAATCCAAACTCGACTCGGATATTGAATTTTTAAGATTCAAATTTATTCTGTAGAATGAGGCCTATTGGCCTCATTTCATTTTAGAGGGATTTTGATGTCTAAACCCAAAAAACTCGCCCTGCACACCTGCTGCGCCCCCTGCTCTACGGTTTTCCTGCCGGAGCTTATCGAAGAGGGGCAGTTTCAGCCGGTCGTCTTCTACGCCAACGACAACATCGACACTGAGGAAGAGTACGACAAGCGTCTCGCCGTAGTCCGCGAGTACGCCCAGAGCCTGGGGGTGGCGGTGGTCGCCAAACCCTATGACCACCAGGCATGGCAAAAGGCAGTCGTGGGCCTCGAAGGGGCGGCTCCCCTGCCGGAGTCCGAGCGTGGCAGCGAGGAGTATCAAGTTAACCTAGACCGCCGCCGCGCCCGTTGCGCCGCCTGCTATGACCTGCGGCTTTCCCAGACCGCCCAGTTCGCTAAGGCCTATGGTATCAAGGTGATGGGCAGCACCTTGGCGGTTAGTCCTTATCAGTTCGTCGACGAGATCAATGCTATCTTGCTTGATGTAGCTAAGGCCTACCGTCTCAAGGCCGCCCCCTGCGATCTGCGCGACCGATACCATCTCTCAATCGAACGTTCGCGCGCCCTGCATATGTACCGACAGAACTACTGTGGCTGTGAATACTCCAAGGCCGAGGCCGAAAGCGAGCGCCAGGTCCGCAAGGCGGCGCGACAGGCGGCCAAGGCTGCACTTAAGCCAGGCGCTTAAGCAGTTGGATGCGGTTGTTCACGCCAAGCTTGTGATAGATGTTGGCGATGTGGCGCTTGACCGTTCCCACTGAGATGCAGAGCTCGTCGCCGATCTGCTTGTCAGAGCCGCCGGCGAGGATAGCATGGGCGATCTGCTTCTCCCTTTTGGTCAGAAGCTCGGTTTTATCGCAGGCAGGTACCGGGAAGGTCGCGCTTGCAGAGGCCGCCCTGGGTTCGCGTCCGAGTAGGTAGTGGTATTTGAGGGAGAGATGGCGGGCCAAGACGCTGCCGATCTCGAGCTCGCGGTCGCTGAAGTCGCCTTGCTCGTGGGAGCGGAAACAGCTGATGTCGCCGATGGTGCGCTCACTTTGCATCAAACGGATGCGCAGCGCGTAGTAAATGCCCTCGGGTTGGTAGATTTCCTTGAAGACCGGCGAAGCGGTGCGCTCCTGTTCGCTCATGAAGTCGCTGTCGCGCTGGGCGCAGGCATAGGGTTGTAGTTTGAAGTTGGCGAAATAACGTCCCATCTCGTAGTCGCCGTCCATGAAGCGGTCGGCATAGTGCGCTTTCTGACCATAGACCGACATCGCCACCGTGTGGCCGTAGCCTTTGTCGCCGCGCATCTCGGAGAAGACCAGCTGCAGGCAGGGGATGATGGAGTCGACGCAGACCATGGCCTCGCTGCGGAAGAGCTCGGCGTCGTCGATGGCGTTGAGGTGCAAGAGCATCTCCAACAGCTTGTGCAGATCTCTTTTTTCCAAGGCGCTGCTCACGCGGATCACTCCCTAGGCTGCCGATTTTCCAAGTCATCCCATCATATACAATTCTGAGCTGTAAAAAGCCCATCAATGGGTGCAATTCTGCGAAAAAACTACACTTTGGTATGTATATGCCCTGACGAAATGTAGAAAAATGCACCGAAATCAGCCTTTTAAGTATTGTCGGGCAAATCGGAGCTATTCTATAATCGCTACCAAGAGTAAGCCAGAGTCTTTCGCGAACCAAAGGAGGTAGTCATGGAAGACAGAATCAGTACAGAGGAGGTGGCGCCCCATGCGTGACAAGTTGAAGATGCTGCCGGCCCTGATCGGGATTTGGGTGGTCTCAGGGGCCGCCCTGATCGGGATGGTGTTCCTCGAGCCGCATCTGGCCAACAACCATTTCCTGCCCGGCTACACTGATTGGATCTTAAATTCTGCCGGACAACCCATGACCGGTTTTACCTGG
>JAISGO010000001.1:0-25000 GCA_031263025.1 Coriobacteriales bacterium | reverse complement strand
ACTGCTGAGTGCGTGACCATCCCGGATGATATCTTGGCGCGGATCGAGGGTAAGTCATCGCTGGGGCGGATCGGTCTTCTGATCCATTCAACCGCAGGCTACGTTGATCCCGGCTGGCATGGTTATCTCACTTTGGAGCTCTCCAATGTGGCCAACCTGCCCATCCTACTGCGTCCCGGCATGAAGATCGGCCAGATTGCCTTGGAGGAGATGTCCTCACCAGCCGCGCTTCCTTATGGGTCAAAGCAGCTGGGGAGCCATTACCAAGGTCAAGTCGGGCCGACCGCAGCTGCTCCCTTATCACTTTGAGGATGCTTTGAAGCTATCCCTGCGCCTGCCCAAGGGCGACCGGGATTTTAGCCATAGGAATTTATAAAAGGAGAAAACAGGATGTTGATTGATGTGGTCATCGCCATTGTCGCGTTGATAGTCGGGGCCCTGGTCGGGGTCTTGATCGGTCGTGGCATCGTTAAGGGCCAATTCGCCGCCCAAGGTAAGAACCTCGATAGCATGAAACGCGAGGCCGAGAAAGAAGCCGAGTCGATCCGCAAGGAGGCCAAGCTTGAGGCTAAGGATGCTGCCTACCAGATCAAGCAGGACGCCGAGCGCGAAGCCGGTGAACGGACCAAAGAGCTGCGCCAGACCGAGCAACGCCTGAACAACCGCGAAGAGAACCTCGAGAAGCGCCAGAGCAGCCTCGATCAAAAAGAAAACCAGCTTGAGCGTCAAGAATCCGAGCTGGCCGATGCGCGCCAGATGGTCGCCGACGAGCGCCAAGGGGTGCAGGAGAAGCTCACCCAGGTCGCCGGTATGAGTACGGACGAGGCCAAGGCGACCTTGCTCGATATGGTAAAGGACGAGACCGACCATGAGTCGGCCGTGATCATCAAGGCCGCTGAGGAGAAGACCCGTTTCGAGGCGGACAAGAAGGCGCGTGAGATTATCGGCGTGGCAATCCAGCGGGTAGCTTCAGACCATACGGCCGAGGTCACGGTGACTACGGTGCCGATCCCCTCCGATGACCTCAAAGGTCGCATCATCGGACGCGAGGGGCGCAATATCCGTACCTTCGAGAAGATCACCGGCATTACCTTGACCGTCGATGACACGCCGGACGCCATCACCATCTCAGCTTTCGATCCAGTGCGCCGCGAGATCGGTCGCATCACCCTGGAAAACCTCGTCGCAGATGGGCGCATCCAGCCTGCACGGATTGAGGAGATGTACAAGAAGGCCACTAAATTGGTCAATCGTCAAGTCCAGGAGGCGGGGGAGCAAGCGGTCTTTGACGTCGGCATCAGCGACATCCACCCCGAGTTGATTAAGACCTTGGGCCGTCTGCGTTTTCGTACCTCCTATGGCCAGAACGTCCTCAATCACTCCCTAGAGGTTGCCTATCTGTCTGGCGTACTTGCCTCGGAGCTTGGCCTCGACCCACAGATTGCCAAGCGTGCCGGGCTCCTACATGACCTCGGCAAGGCGGTTGATCACGAGGTCGACGGTAGCCACGCCGTGATTGGCGCGGAGCTGGCCCGCAAATACGGCGAGAGCGAAGCTGTGGTGCATGCCATCGAGGCCCATCATGAGGACGTTGCGCCGACCACGGTTCTTGCGGTGGTAGTGCAAGCGGCGGACGCGATCAGCGCGGCCCGCCCCGGCGCCCGCCGCGAGTCCATGGACTCTTATGTCAAGCGCCTGAAGGACCTCGAAGATATCGCCAACGGCTACGATGGGGTCAAGAAGACTTACGCCATCCAAGCCGGACGCGAGGTGCGGGTGATGGTCGAGCCGGATAAAGTCTCAGACGACCATGCCACGGTGCTTGCCCATGACATCGCCAAACAGATCGAGGCTGAGATGCAATATCCCGGCCAGGTGCATGTCGTGGTGGTGCGTGAGACCCGCGCCGAAGACGTCGCTAAGTAGGTGAAAATTTCTTATTTGGCACATTTCGCGTCCGTCCGTGCTCGAGTACGTCAAGTACACTCCGCGCGCACGAACGCGAAATGCACTCAAATAAAAAATTTTCCATTTTCCAAGAAAATCTCGCATTTGGCACATTTCGCGTCCTTTCTTGCGGTTAATTGACGAAAATGCCGAATAAGCCCAAACATTCCCGCAAGGTTCAGACCGCCGAGTTCGCCGACTTCATCGAGCGAGCGACTGGCGAGGTGCAGATTCGGGTCGAGGAGGCTCTGGGCGATGGCTTCGTCCGTCTGCGCGTGGCCGAGGCCGAAGCGCGCCAGGCCAAGCACGACATCCGTAAGGTTGAGGACATCGTGATCGAGCTTTTGCGCAACGCCCGGGACGCCCAGGCCAAGCACATCTACCTGGCCAGTAGTAAGAACGATTTTGGTTTGCGCACGCTGACGGTGATCGATGACGGCGATGGTGTCCCGGAGAGGATGCAGACGGCCATCTTCGAACCACGTGTGACTAGTAAGCTTGACACTATGGTGATGGACGAGTGGGGCGTGCATGGGCGCGGTATGGCGCTTTATTCAATCGCTGCTAACGCCAATAGCGCGAAAGTCCTGTCGAGCTGCCCTCAAGGCGGCACTGCCTTACAAGTGGTGGTCGACACCGCCAAATTAAAGGAACGTAGTGATCAGTCGACCTTGCCTAAGCTCGTCCGCGACGGCGAAGGTAAGTGGAGCTGTGCGGCCAGTCCACACAACATCGCCCGCCAGGTCCTTGAGTTCGCCTTGGCGGCTCCAGCTCCGCTCAAGGTCTATCTAGGCAGCCCCGCTCAAATCGCGGCAAGTCTCTTGGCCTGGGGCGAACGTGAGGCCAATCGCCAAGAGCTGCTCTTCTGCAAGGATTTAGCCCAGCTCCCCCTGACCCTGCGTTTGGCGGCGACCAATGACGCAGCGGATTTCGCCGGCCAGGCCGGACGTCTCGGTTTGGATATATCTGAGCGAACCGCCTATCGCGTCCTGCAAGGCGAGATCGCTCCCCTCCAGGACATCCTGGTTCAGCAGAAGCCCAAGGCCAAGCCGAATAGCGTGGACATCTTCAAAGACGCTCGTGGCCTAAAGCTCTCCGCCGAGGATCAAGAGCGTTTCGGCTATGCGCTGGAACGTGCTTTTGCACCCCTGGCTGATCGCTATTATGTGAGTTTGAAGGGCCAACCTAAAATCAGCGTTAAAGGTGAGCGTATCACGGTGCGTTTCGACATTGATAAGCAGTAAGTCCTCCTTTTATCAGGGTAGAAGCCTCCTGTCTGCGCGCCCTGTGCCTAAGGCAGCTCTTTCTCCGACGCTTTGTGACCTTGGTGATGGTCTATAATTCCTTACATGCCAAATACTCATAACCCACAACCGGCACTGCTCCTCCTCGAGGATGGCAGTGCTTTTTTTGGACGGAGCCGCGGTGCGGACAAGGTGAGCTTTGGGGAGATTTGCTTTAATACCGCTTTGGAGGGTTATCTGGAGATCATCAGCGATGCCTCCTATGCCGGTGAGATCATCGTTTTGACTTATCCCCAGATTGGCAATTACGGCGTTAACCTGGCTGACTTGCAACGCGCCCAGGTCAGCTGTGCTGGGTTGGTCGCGCATGAGATCTGCGCCCAACCTTCCAATTGGCGCTCCCAGATGAGCCTGCCTGAGTTCTTGTTAAAGCAAGGTGTGGTCGCGATCGATGGTCTGGACACGCGGGCCCTGGTCAAACACATCCGCGAAGCCGGTACTATGAAAGCGGGCATCTTCTGTGGTGACAAGGCCCAAGCGAATCGCTCGGAATTACTTGCAGAGGTGCGCGCTTCACAGGACCTGAGCGCCCGCAATTGGGTGGCGGCGACCTGTCAGAACGCTCCTTTGCAGGGTTATGATGCAGCCGAGGTAGCACAGGATTTTGCCGCTTTCCTGAAAACACCTAAGCCCACCCACTATCAAGTCACGGTGATTGATTGTGGTGTCAAGTCGGGTATCCTGCGCAATCTCCTCTACGCTGGTTGTGCGGTCAATGTAGTGCCCTGGGACACGCCGGCAGCTGCGATCCTTAGCGGTAGTGCCACAGACGGTATCAAGCCGGACGGCGTCTTCATCTCCAATGGGCCTGGTGACCCTGAGCAGGTCGATGCCACGGTCGAGACGGTACGGGCCTTGATTGGCCAGGTCCCCCTCTTCGGCATCTGCCTCGGCCATCAGATGCTCGCGCGGGCCTGCGGCGCCAAGACCGAGCGGCTCAAGTTCGGCCATCATGCGGCCAACCACCCCGTGATGAACCTCCTCACCGGCAAGGTGGAGATCACCTCGCAGAACCATAACTTCGGTATCGTTTTTGACTCTCTGGGTACTGCGTTGGCGCCGCTTGCGCAGGCGCCACAAGCGCCGCTGGTGCAAAATCCTGACTTCGGTCGTATCCAGCTCACCCATCGCAACCTCAATGACGGCACTCCTGAGGGCATCCGCCTGCTTGATCAGCCGGCTTTCTCGGTGCAATACCATCCCGAGGCTTCACCGGGGCCGACCGACGCGCATTATCTCTTCAGTGCCTTTACCCGTCTGATGGAGGGGCGCCCAGACTATCTTGACATCGATATCGCGGCCGATCGGTTGGCCGAGTGGAGGTAATAGAGACAAAATACCGCCAGTTGCAGGAGCTGTTGTCCTCTTATGGGAAGGTTGTCTTGGCTTTCTCGGGCGGGGTGGACTCGAGCCTGCTGCTACGGGTGGCCGCAGACCAGCTCGGCCAGGGGCTCCTGGCGGTGACCATGCGCTCGGTTCTGTCCTCGGCAGCCGGCTTTGATGCGGCGGCGGCCCAGTGCCATGCCCTCGGCGTCGAGCAGGTTGAGGTGGATTTCAGGCCGCTCGAGCAGATCCCGACTTTCGATCACAATCCGGAGAACCGTTGCTACCTTTGCAAACAGGCGATCTTCCAGGAGATTCGCCGTCTCGCTGACGAGCGTGGCATCAATCAGTTGATTGATGGCTCCAATGCCGACGACGTGGCCAAAGGAGTGGCCCACCGCCCTGGCTTGGCTGCGGTAGCCGAGGCTGGGGTGGCCAGCCCTTTGGCCGAGGTGGGCCTGACCAAGGCGGAGATCCGTGCCATCTCGCGCCAGTTCGGCCTAGCCACTGCCGACCAACCCTCGCATGGTTGCCTGGCCACGCTTCTGCCCTATGGTACCAAGCTCACGTCTGGTCTCTTGGCGGCGCAATCCTTTGCAGCTCCAGGGACGCTTTAAATAGTCCGCATTCTTCGCTATGGTGTCAATCAAAGGCCGCTCAGAAATATCTCCAAGGGCAGAGGGGACTGTTCAGGTAAGGTATCATAGGAGAAAAGGAAGGATAAGGATATGACGAAGAAGATCCTGAAGTTGTGTATGGCCTGCGCCTTGCTCATGTGCTGTGCTACGACCCTGCTTTTAAGTGGTTGTGGGTCGAGTACCGACAGCTCATCGAGTACCCAACAAGTGCCGACCACCCCGGTCGCTAATGGCGTCTGTGACATCCAGATGGCGGACGGGGCCATTATCAAGATTGAGCTCTATCCTAACATCGCCCCGATCACGGTGGCCAACTTCGAGAAGCTAGTCAACCAAGGTTTCTATAACGGGCTCACCTTTCATCGTATCGTGCCTGGCTTCGTCATCCAAGGCGGCGATCCTAAGGGCAACGGCACCGGCGGATCCGACCAGAGCATCAAAGGCGAGTTCTCCGCCAACGGCTGGGACAACCCGCTCTCCCAGACCCGTGGAGTGGTGGCGATGGCCCGTTCCTCTGACTACAATTCTGCCTCATCGCAGTTCTACATCTGCCTTTCTGACAGTGATAGCCAGCTCGATGGCCAGTACGCCGCTTTCGGCAAGGTGATCAGCGGCATGGACGAGGTCGACAAAATCGCCAAGGTCAAATGTGACAGCAACAGCAAACCTCTCAAGCCGGTGGTGATGAAGACCGTGACGATGGAGAAGTAAAATCCGCTATTCGGTGCATTTGGGCCTCGCGCCAGCCCTCGATACCGCCAAGGTAACTTCGAGCTGCCGTTTGTCCCAACTGCACTCAAATATCGGATTTTACTTAGCAGGAGAAAGAGAAGTAGCGTGCCCAGAAGAAACGACATCAAGAAGATCCTGATCATCGGGTCCGGCCCGATTGTGATCGGCCAGGCCTGCGAGTTCGACTATTCTGGGGCCCAGGCCTGCAAGGTACTTGCGCAGGACGGCTACGAGGTGGTTTTGGTCAATTCCAACCCGGCCACTATCATGACTGATCCGCCGATGGCTACGCGTACGTATATAGAGCCGATCACCAAAGCCTCTCTTACTCGCATTATCGCTAAGGAGCGGCCGGACGTCCTGCTACCCACCTTGGGCGGGCAGACCGCCTTAAACGCCGCAGTCGAGCTGGCTGAAGGGGGCATCCTGGACGAGTATGGCGTGGAGATGTTGGGTTGCAAGCTAGATGTGATCCAGCGGGGCGAGGATCGTAAGCTCTTTGCTGAGTGTATGTCCGAGATCGGCCTGGAGTGCGCCCGCTCTGGCTATGCTTACAGCGTCGACGACGCCGTCAAACTAGCCGAAGGGCTGGGCTATCCGGTGGTCCTGCGTCCCTCCTACACCCTGGGCGGCGCCGGCGGTGGCTTCGCTGAGAACGAAGCCCAGCTACGCGAGACTGTGGCCCAGGGCCTTGATCTCTCGCCGGCCGGCGAGGTGCTGGTGGAGGAGAGCATTGCCGGCTGGAAGGAATACGAGATGGAGGTGATGCGCGACCACAAGGGCAACGGCATCATCATCTGCTCAATCGAGAACTTCGATGCGATGGGGGTGCATACCGGCGATAGTATCACGGTGGCCCCGGCCCAGACCCTCTCTGACATCGAGTACCAACGCATGCGGGTGGCCTCCCTGGCTATCCTGGAGAAAATCGGAGTCGAGACCGGCGGTTCCAACGTGCAGTTCGCGATCAACCCAGCCGATGGTCGGATGGTGGTGATAGAGATGAACCCCCGAGTCTCGCGCTCATCGGCCTTAGCCTCCAAGGCGACCGGCTTCCCGATCGCCAAGTTTGCCGCCAAGTTGGCGGTGGGTTACACCCTGGACGAGATCGAGAACGACATCACCAAGACCACCCCGGCTGCTTTCGAGCCGGCCATTGATTATTGCGTGGTCAAGATTCCCCGTTTCACTTTCGAGAAGTTCGAGGGCACTGACGCCGTCCTGACCACTCGGATGAAGTCGGTGGGGGAGGTGATGGCGATTGGACGCAGCTTCAAGGAGGCTCTGAACAAGGCCTGCCGTTCGCTTGAGACTGGTCACGTTGGCCTTGGTGCTGATACGGCTTTCGAACGAAGCTGCGCCGATCTTAGCGAGCAGGACTTCGCCAAAGGGGTGGCCCTGCCTACTGAGATGCGCCTTTACTATATGGCGGAGGCCCTGCGCCGGGGCTGGACGGTGGCTGAGGTACATGAAGCCAGCCAGGTCGACCCCTGGTTTCTTGGCCAGATGGCCGAGATCGTCGCTTTTGAACAGCATCTGCAAGCAGAGGCTGCCGACTTGGACGATGATTCGTTGGCTGAACCCCTGCTTCGGCAGGCCAAGCAGCTGGGTCTGAGCGACCCTCAGATTGCCAATCTCTGCGCCAAGGCTGAGACGGAAGTGCGCGCCCTGCGTAAACGCCTCGGGGTGTTGCCGGTCTTCAAGATGGTCGACACCTGCGCGGCCGAGTTCGCGAGCAATACCGCATATTATTACAAATGCTATGACGCCGAGACCGACGTCGCCCCGAGTGCGCGCCAGAAGGTGATGATCCTCGGCGCCGGCCCCAACCGCATCGGCCAGGGGATAGAGTTCGACTATTGCTGCGTGCAGGCGGCCTTGACCTTGCGCGAGGCTGGTTTTGAGACCATCATGGTCAACTGCAACCCGGAGACGGTCTCGACCGACTACGATACCTCTGACCGGCTTTATTTTGAGCCTTTGACTTTCGAAGACGTGATGGACATTTGTGACCTTGAGAACGCCGATGGCAAACTGGCCGGGGTGATCGTCACCTTAGGCGGGCAGACCCCGCTGAAGCTAGCGGACGCTCTCAAGGAGGCTGGGGTGCCCATTCTTGGCACCCAACCTGACGCCATCGACTTGGCCGAGGATCGCGAGCGTTTTGCCGCCTTGCTTGACCGGCTTGGGGTCGCCTATCCAGCGGCCGGGGTGGCATCTTCGACCGAACAGGCTGTGACCGTAGCCAAACAGCTCGGCTATCCTCTGCGGGTGCGCCCCAGCTATGTCCTAGGTGGGCGTGGCATGGTCATCGCCTACAACGACGACTTCTTGACCAAACATCTGCGCACGGCGGCCCGGGTGACGCCAGACCATCCGGTCTACCTGGATAGTTTTCTCGAAGACGCCATCGAATGTGACGTGGACGCCCTTTGTGATGGTAAGGAGGTCTATATCGGTGGCATCCTCGAGCATATCGAGGAGGCCGGCATCCATTCCGGCGATAGCGCCTGTGCCACACCGCCTTTCACCCTCTCGGCGGCTATCCAAGAGGCCATCCGCAAGACCACCCGCCAGCTAGCCATCAACCTTGACGTGCGTGGACTGCTCAACGTCCAATACGCAGTCAAAGACGCTAAGCTTTTCGTGATCGAGGCCAACCCCCGGGCTAGCCGCACGGTGCCCTTCACCTCCAAGGCCACCGGGGTACCCCTGGCCCGTATCGCCGCCCGGGTGATGGCCGGGGCCAGTTTGGCGGATTTCGCATTGCCTGCCGACGACCGCGCACTCGAGCACTTCGCGGTCAAGGAAGCGGTGATGCCTTTCGGGCGTTTTCCCGGGGCCCAGATCTTCCTCGGCCCAGAGATGAAGTCCACCGGAGAGGTGATGGGGGTGGCCCAGTCCTTCCCAGCAGCCTATGCCAAGGCCCAGCTGGCTATTGACACCCAGCTACCGACTAGCGGCACGGCTTTCATCAGCGTGGCTGATGACGAGAAGCGGGCGATGGTGGCGCTTGCGGCGGAGCTCGTCACTTTAGGTTTCGATATTGTGGCGACCGCAGGCACCTTACAGGTCCTCAAGGCCTTTGATATCCCTGCCCGCCTGGCCCGTAAAGTCAGTGAGGGCGAGGGTAACATCGTCGACGCTATTCATGACGGTGAGATCCAGCTGATCGTGAATATCCCGGCTGGCGGATCATCGCGCGGTGACAGCTACAGGATCTCGGCGGCCGCGGTGCGCTACAGCATCTGCTATGCCACTACCTTAAATGGCGCCAATGCCATCGCCGGGGCGATCGCCCTGTTGCAACGCGCTGCCAGCGCACCCGAGTTGCTTGCGCCGGTGGCTTTGCAGGACCTACCCCAGATGACGGTATAAGATACAATAGGGCTATGGCTGAGCAAATATCTGACTACCAGGCTCTTTCGCCGCTTTATACGACCGAACAGCTGCAGTCCAAGGTGAAAGAGCTGGGCGAGGCCATTTCACGCGACTACGCCGGAGAAGAGCTCTTACTGGTCTCCATCCTAAAGGGGTCTTTCATCTTCATGGCCGACCTCTGCCGCGCGATTCACGGCGTGAAGGTGGCGATAGACTTCATGGCGGTCTCCTCCTATGGCGATAAGACCCAGACCAGTGGCGTGGTGCGTATCGTCAAGGATCTCTCGAGTACGGTCAAGGAGCGTCATGTCCTGATCATCGAGGATATCTTGGATAGCGGAGTGACCCTACGCTACTTACTTAAGTATATCGGCGCGCGCGGCCCCCTCTCCCTGGACGTTTGTACCCTGTTACGGAAAAAGGATCGTCAGCTTGCTAAAATAGAGGCTCGGTATGTCGGTTTTGACTGCCCCGATCAATTCATCGTGGGCTATGGTCTTGACTACGCTGAGCAATACCGCAATTTACCCTATATCGGCATCCTTGGAAAGTAGAACATTTTGGCTGAGAAAGATAAAGACCCGCAAACCTCCGGCACGGCTTCAGACAAGCCGGGTGCGACGTCTGCGCCGGGCCAGGGCCAACCGGCGCCGCAGACACCGGATCTACCTACCCCTGAGCCCGAACCGGCCCCCTTGGTTCCAGCCGAACCGATAGAGCCCACTTCAGAGCATGGCCACAAAGACACCGGCTCCAACCCCAATGGGCATAAGTTCCCAGGCGGGGGTTGGACCTGGTTGATTTACGTGGTGCTGGGCATTTTGGTGGTCTCTTTCATCGCGATGAACCTCTACAACGGCTTCGGCGCAGGTAGCGCCAAGCAAAGCGATGCTCTGACTACCTCCGAATTCGTTTCAGCGGTGGAGAACAACTCGGTGGTGACCTGTGTCTTCAATGCCACCAATGCGGCGATCACCGGTACCTATATGAAAAACGGCGACACCAATCCGGCGGATGCCGTCGCCTTTACTTCTACCTATGTCGGATCGGACAGCCTCAACACTTTGATGCAGCAGCATCCTGGGATCAAATTCAATATCTCGACTAACGATCCTAGCGCCTGGACCAATGTCTTGACCACTTTCCTGCCCCTGATCATCTTTGCGGCCCTGATGATCTTCATGTTCGTGCAGATGCGCGACTTCAACAAGAACCAGATGGGTTTTGGCAAGAAGAAGACCAAGCAGGCCCTCGAAGAGCATCCCAACACCAAGTTCTCGGACGTCGCCGGCATTGACGAGGCGGTCGAGGAAGTGCAGGAGATCAAGGAATTCCTGGCTAATCCGGAGAAGTTCCGCCGTTTGGGGGCGCGCATTCCCAAGGGCGTGATCTTGATCGGCCCTCCTGGCACTGGTAAGACCTTACTGGCTCGCGCGGTGGCCGGCGAGGCTGGGGTGCCTTTCTTCTCCATCTCCGGCTCTGACTTCGTCGAGATGTTCGTCGGTGTCGGTGCCTCCCGGGTGCGTGACCTCTTCGACCAAGCCCGCAAAGCCTCGCCAGCGATCATCTTCATCGACGAGATCGATGCCGTTGGCCGCCAACGTGGGGCAGGACTTGGCGGTGGGCATGACGAACGCGAACAGACCCTCAATCAGCTCTTGGTCGAGATGGATGGTTTCGACGAGAACAACTCGGTGATTTTGATTGCCGCCACCAACCGGGTCGATATCCTCGATCCTGCCCTGCTCCGCCCCGGGCGCTTCGACCGCCAGATCGTGGTCGACCGGCCGGACCTGAAGGGTCGCGAGCAGATCCTCAAGGTACATGCCAAGGGGCTGCCGATCGCACACAGCGTCGACTTCTCGGCAATCGCCTCCCTGACGCCCGGCTTCACCGGGGCCGACCTCGCCAACGTGATGAATGAGTCGGCCTTGCTGGCAGCACGTCGCAACAAACAGCTGATCAGTATGTCCGAGGTCAATGAGGCGATGGAACGCCAGATCGCCGGCCCTGAGCGCAAGAGCCGGATCATGACTGCTTCTGAGAAGAAAACCATCGCCTATCACGAGAGTGGGCACGCCCTGGTCGGCCATACCCTCGAGCACTCCGATCCCGTGCACAAGATCTCCATTATCAGCCGCGGCCAGGCCCTCGGCTACACCCTCTCCCTGCCCACCGAGGACCGCTTCCTCAATACTCGCGAGCAGATGTATGACGAGCTGGCTACTTTCATGGGCGGCCGGGTTGCCGAGGAGCTCTTCTGTGACGATATCACTACTGGCGCTTCCAACGACCTCGAGCGGGCCACCAAGATGGCCAAACAGATGGTCACCCGTTTCGGTATGACCGATGCCCTGGGCAGTCGGGTCTACGGCAATGACCAACAGGAGACATTCCTCGGTCGCGACTTCAACTCCACCCCAGACTACTCTGAGGAGACCGCCCGGATGATCGACGAGGAAGTCGCTCGCATCATCCAGAAGGCCCATGATCGGGCGAAGAAAGTGCTCTCTGCCCGGCGTGAGCAGATGGATACCATGGCTACGGTCTTACTCGAGCGCGAGACGGTGGACGGTCCGGCCCTGAAAGCCCTACTGGCCGGCGAGTGGGACAAATACCTCGCTGAGGAGCCGGATATCCTAGCCAAGCAGAAGCAAGACCTCGAGCAACAAGCCGCCGAAGACGAGGCAATCCGCCAAGCCGAGGCCGCCAACCAAGCTGCCCAGAAGAACAAGCGTCCGGCTAAGTTCACCATGCGCGACGTGATGAACGGCGATGTCTCCAGTCAAGATATCCTTGCGGCCGCCCAGGAGATGCAGCAAGAGGCCAACGCCAAGGCTGGGCGTAAGGCGCAGGGAAAGGCCAAGACGGGCTCGCCTGATTCTGACTCTGCCAATAACGCTGAGCAGAAGGGCGAACACCGCGCTCGCCCGCGACGCAAGAAGGACGAATAAGGGCGACTCGAAATCCATTATCTACCACTGAAAGAGTGGCTACGCGCTAAACTAAAGCCATGGATAATGCGAAAATCGAAGCAGGGGTGCGCCTGATCCTCGAGGGGATAGGCGAGGATCCTGAACGCGAGGGGCTGCGGGAGACCCCGGCCCGGGTAGCTCGGATGTATGAGGAGATCTGCTCCGGGATCGGCCAGGATCCACATGAATTCTTCCTCAAATCATTCGGCGAAGACCATCATGAGATGGTGATGGTAAAGGATATCCCGCTCTATTCTCTTTGCGAACACCATATGGTGCCTTTTTTGGGGCGCGCCCATATCGCTTATCTGCCGGGAAAAGATGGTCGCATTTGCGGACTCTCCAAGCTGGTGCGTTTGGTCGACCTCTACGCTCGGCGCCTGCAGGTGCAGGAACGCCTCACCTCGCAGATCGCTGATACCCTGGTCAAGGAGCTCAACCCCGAGGGAGTGATCGTTGTCCTTGCGGCGGAGCACATGTGTATGTCGATGCGCGGGGTACACAAGCCCGGCACTACTACCGTGACCAGTGCGGTGCGCGGTGCTTTCGACCGTTCGCAGAAGACCCGCCAAGAGGCCCTTTCCCTGATTATGGGCCATTAGGCGAGAGGAAGCAAGCGAGCCCCATATGTACAGTTTCCGTTATCACGTCATCACCGTCATTGCCATCCTCCTGGCCTTATTGATCGGTGTGATACTAGGTGTCAGCATCAACAACTCCGGCGTCGCTGAGAGTGCAAACAACACCCTGGCCGATTCCTTGATCCAACGCTTGGACAGCCAGCAGCAAAGTAACACCGAGCTGACTAATCAGAACAATATCGGCTCAAGTCTACTTTCTGACCTTTGTGATGAATGGTCCGTTGGTCGGTTGCACGGCAAGACCGTGCTCATTCTCTACGTCACTGACACTGCAAAGGCCAGCACCGACCTGGCTGTCCGTCTGCGCGAGGCTGGCGCTACCTGTGTCACCCTGCAGGTCAAGAAAGCCGGCTTCCTGAACAGCGCCGACCTCCCCGCCCTGATCAAGGAATGGACTGGTAGTAAGAAGCTAAATGAACAGTCCCTAACGATGACCTATCAAAGTAGTGGGGCTTACAAACTGAAAGGTATTCCAATCAAGGTCGACGCCATGGTCGATGCCTGTGTGACCAATCAGATACCGGAAAGCAGCGCCCTGGCCATCGCCAAGGCTTTTAACGCCGCCCAGCCTGGGCATGCGATCCTCTATGGTGATATGGCCAATGCTGCCAAGGGCGCGTCCTTAAGCTGCACCACTGCGCTTGACGACCCGGTCGGGGAGTATAGTATAGTGGCTATGCTGAGCGGTGCGAAGCCCGGCATCTATGGTTTTGATCAAGCTGATTCGAATATGCGCTATCCGGCTCTACCGAGGAGCGCCAAGTAGCTTAGTCCTGCTTGTTCTTTGATTCTGCAGTCCGGCCCCAAGCCCCTTTACCGGCGCTAGAATACTACAGTGGACAGAAAGGAAAGATATGCAAACCGATAACCTCAAATTCCTCAAAGCGCTTTGTGAGGCACCGAGTCCGAGTGGGGTGGAGATGCCGGCGGCCCAGGTCATGCGTGAGCGCCTGGCGACGAGTGCCGACAGCATCGAGACCAGCGTGATCGGTAATGTCTATGCCACCCTCAAAGGCAAGGGCGACGGCCCCAGCGTGATGATCGCTGGCCATATCGACCAAGTCGGTCTGATGGTCAAATACATTACTGATGACGGTTATCTTTACTTCGACCCGGTTGGAGGAGTGGATGCGGCGATCCTGCCCGGTCAGCGCGTCAACGTCTATGGTACCGCTAGAGACCTCCATCAACCTGAGCTCCTGCGCGGCATGATCGGCCGCAAGCCGATCCATCTGATCGAAGCCGATGAGCGCAAGACGATCACCCCCTTAGACAAGCTCTTCATCGATATCGGTATGTCCGGCGAGGAGGCCCGTGCCCATGTCATGATCGGTGATGTGATTACCTATGGGATGGGCTTTGAGGAATACGGTCAAGGCATGGCAGCTTCCCTGGCTTTCGATGACAAGCTTGGTGTATATATCGCTAGCCGGGTGCTTGAAGAGGTTAAAGCCGCTGGCGGTGCAGCCGGCGATTTGATCGCGGCGGGTACAGTCCAGGAAGAAGTCGGTCTGCGTGGTGGTGAGACCTCTGCTTATGCAGTCAACCCCGACATCGGCATCTCAGCCGAGGTCGGTCATGCTACTGACTATCCGGGCATCGACAAGACCAAATACGGTGAGGCTATTTGTGGCAAAGGCCCGCTGATCGCGCGTGGCTCGAACATCAATCCGACTTGGTTTGCCCGTATGGTCGAGGCGGCCAAGGCCACTGACACACCTTACCAGATCGGCCCGGAGAACCGTGCTACCGGTACCGATGCCAATCCCATTCAGATCTCGCGGGGCGGCAAGGTAGCCGGCCTGATCTCCATTCCGCTGCGTTATATGCATACTCCGACCGAGGTCTTGGCTTTGTCTGACTTAGAAGCGGCAGTCAAGATCCTGACCCGTTTCGTGCTTGATTTGGATGCTCAGGTCGATTTCACGCCGCAGCTTTAAGCCTAGGGGCAGGTACTTGTTTTTGTTATAATGAGTACCTGCCTTCTTGACACTGGGATATCGTCTAATGGTAGGACAGCAGATTCTGGTTCTGTCAGTGGGGGTTCGACTCCCTCTATCCCAGCCAATTTCTTTTTTATTTGGCACATTTGGGCTTCGCGCCAGTCCTCATTTACCGCCAGTAAACTTCGGCCTGTCGCTCAGCCCAACTGCACTCAAATAAAAAAGAAATCCCTCTAATCTAAGATTTGGCACATTTGGGCTTCGCGCCAGTCCTCATTTTCCATAATAAATCGCGCTCGCCGTCACAGCCGAATCTAAGCAAAATATTTAAGAAATATACTTTGCGACTACTAATCTACAACCAATCCTGAGAAGTGAAGATCCCCGCAAAGAGTGCCTTTTATTAGGTATTTTAGGTTTTTTTAAGAAAATAATAAGGGAAAAATAAGTATTTTCTAAGGACTTTCGGCGAAACTCTTGCGGTCGGAAAACCCAGGAGTCTTGATGAACATTTCCAAGCGTAACCTCGTCGTCGCTGCCACCGCTGCCGCGCTCGCCCTGCTTTGCCTTGGGCTCTATGTCCAAGGGGTGCGCAGCGAGGCTGCCACCGCCCGCCAGACGGCCCTGCGCAGTTATGGCGGTGAACAAGCCCAGGTCTTGGTCGCTCAGCGTGACCTGTTACCTGGCGAGACCCTGGCGCCTGATAACGCCAGTATGCAGACCTGGGTGAGCGATCTGTTGCCCAAGGCCGCCTTGACCGACGCCGCTGCAGGATTCGGCCAAAACGTCTCCACCCTGATCTTAGCTAACGAACCTATCACCCAGGCCAAGCTCGGCTCCGAACATGCCGCCCTCAATGTCCCTGACGGCATGGTCGCGATGTCAATCCCAGTCGAAACGGTTAATGCGGTGGGTGGCCAGATCCGACCCGGCCAGCTGGTCAACCTCCACGCGATCGGCGAGACTCAGGTCAATCTCATCGCCGACCGGATCATGATCCTGGCCGCGAGTAACGCTGTAGGTTCAGAGAGCGGTACAAGCGCTGGCGAACTCAATTGGCTCAGTTTGGCGGTTAGGCCAGAGCTGGTCGACCGTCTGCTTGGCGTCGTGCGAGACCAACGCATCAGCATTACCCTACCCGGCCAAGGAGTCATTGAGGAAGAAGTCAAGTCAGGCGGGGCGACCCCCGGTCCCCTGGCCGCCCAGTAGAAAGGGAGCTTAGATATGCCAGCTCTTTATGACCATCGTGATCAAGGCGGATGCTGTTCGGCAACGCAAGTCGAGTCCTCTTTTAGGACAGCCCAAGGCTTGCCCATCCAGCCTCCTCAGACGACGATCTGCACGCCGCGCGTCAAGCCTCCGCAACTTCGTATCGACCATGGCACTGCTGTCGCCGAGCCACCCCAGGTGGACTATCCCTGTGCTCAAAAGCCCAAGGGTTTCTACCTTGATCCGGTTTTTGAGGGGGACCTAAGCGGGCCCTGCTATGAGTTGACCCTTAAGGAGGAGCTCGCCGCCTGTGCCCTCCTCCGTTTGGGTGCCTTGTCTCAAGCGGGCTCGGCTCGTTGTAGATCGGCGGCTAAACTCTTTGCCGTCTTCTCTGCACGCGGTGGCAGCGGCAAAAGCACTTTTAGCGCGCTGGCCGCATTGGCCCTGGCTGGGCGGGGCTTGCGGGTCGCGCTTATCGACTGCGATTTGCAGTTCGGCGATCTCGGGCAGCTCATGCCCGCACAAGATGAGGCCCTGCGCCGCTATGAGATTTGTGCAGAGGCACCGCTCTCATTTCTGCAGTCGGCAGAGCCTGGGCAGGTTCTGCTCTTCAGCAACCAAGCTGGGCCCGAGTGGTTCGACCGTGGTCTGGAGCGGCTGCCTCAGCTAGTCGCTGACTTACGCAGCCGGGTTGACCTCATCCTCCTCAATTGTGGCAGCTATTGGAACGACCTCCAAGCCAGGCTTGCCCAAAATGCGGATCGTCTGTTCTTCATGGTCGACCAGCGTGCGACCAGCGTGCGCTCTAGCCGCGACTTGCTTGGCCTGCTGCGTAAACTGCAAGTGCCTGAGGCCAAGATGGCCTTCGTCTTAAACCGCTGCGGCAAGGGCCAAAACCTCTCAGAGCTTGACGTCAGCATGGCCCTGGGCGGCCTGCCTGTTGCCCCCCTTGTTGAGGGCGGGCGAATTGTCGAGGAGTTAATGGCCCTAGGGCGTGCCGACCGTGTCCTGAGCGAGGCGCCCAGCCTGGCGGCGAGCTTGAGCGAGCTGCTCGCGCGACTTGTTCCTGAACTCAACGAGGACACAGGCTCCTGGCAGAATATGCCTGGATCGGGGCCGCTTCATGCTCCTCAGCCGTCCCAAGCAGATGAGACTGCCTGCATCCCGGCAGTCCCGCCGCAACCTGTGCGAGCAAACGGCCACGACCAAAGCGGCGCCCTGCCCCGTCGTCGCCGGCTCCTGCGACCGCCCCGCCGCCAGCGCCGCCGCCTGTTCCAACTCGAGCGGGTCCAAGACTGATGTCCCTGCGCCAGCTCATAGCCGAGAGCCAACAGGATGCGACGCTCACTCAGGAGCAGGTCGGCCGCCAGCGTCAACAAGTGCTCAAACTGCGCGAGCAACTTTTCACGCGTATCGCTCCGGCCAAGATTGTTGATTACATAGAGCGCAACCCTGCCCGCGCCCAACAAGAGGTGAAGGCCGTGCTCGAACAAGAGCTTGATTGTGGCAGGGGGTCAGGCCCCGCCAGTGAGGCCGAGCGCCAGCTTATGCGCGAGGTGATGGATCTGGTTTTGGGTTTTGGCCCCCTCCAAGGGTTGCTTTCTGATCCAGAGGTGACCGAGATCATGGTCAATGGGCCGAGTCGGATCTTCTATGAACAAGGCGGATTGCTCTATCGCAGCCAGGCGGTCTTTTATGACGAACAACAGCTGAGCATGGTGGTCGAGCGTATCTTGGGCCCTCTCGGTCGGCGAGTGGACGAACAAAGCCCGGTTGTCTCAGCGCGCTTGCCGCAGGGGCATCGGGTCAACGTGGTGATCGCGCCGATCTCCCTTGAAGGCACTATCCTGACCATCCGTAAATTCCGCGAGCGTATCTACAGCCTGGCTGAGTTGACCGAGTTAGGCAGCTTGGACCAGTCGATGCAGGAAAGCCTGCGCCAGGCGGTGCGGACGCGCAAGAACATCGCCGTCTCTGGCGGCACTGGAGCAGGCAAGACCACCCTGCTCAATGCCCTTTCGCTGGAGATTCCAGCCGGTGAACGCATCGTCACCATCGAGGACGCCGCTGAGCTCAAATTCGAACAGCATCCTCACGTGGTGCGGCTTGAGGCCCGACCGGCCAGCGCCGAGGGCACTGGGCAGGTGTCCATTCGCGATCTGGTGGTCAATGCCCTGCGTATGCGCCCCGACCGCATCGTGGTGGGGGAGTGCCGCGGGGCCGAGGCCTTGGATATGCTCCAAGCCATGAATACCGGCCATGATGGATCGTTGACCACCCTTCATGCCAACTCGCCCGCCGAGGTAGCGGCTCGTTTGACTATGATGAGCCGTTATGCGATGGACATACCAGTCTCTCTGATCGAGCAACAGATCGCCTCGGCCTTGGATCTGATCGTGCAGATCAGGCGCCTGCCCGATGGCAGGCGGCAGGTCAGCCAACTTGCCAGCCTGGCTTATCACGATGGCAGGCTGGAGGTACGACCATGGTGTACTTGATACTCGCTGCCGCTACCACTGTCTGCGCTGCTGGGTTCGGGGCGATCACCTGTGTCCAAGAACTGCGCCGGCTCATTCATATCGCCGAGTCCAAGGCTGTCCTCTGCGGCGCTGGACAGACCTCCTTGCCGCAGCCTTTGCTTGCACGGATACGTTATCTGGCGGGCTTGCTTGTGCAAGACCGCCTGCGTAATGGCGTTCCCTTTTTGGCTCCCCTGACCAATCTTTGTATGCGCTGGGGGCGCTTTCGCAGGAGTTATCAGGATGCCGCCTTTTCCTTAAAGGGCGTTTGTCCCGAAACCAATCCGCAGGCGCTTGCGCAGTGCATCCTAGCCGTTAGTTTCGCCTGTGCTCTTTTGATGCTCATTTGGGGGCAGCCTGCCTTAGCTATCCTTGCCCTCTTTGCGCCAAGCCTCCTGCTTGACCAATTCGCCAAACACAGTCTACAACGGCGCCAGCGTCAGCTACGTGAGCAGTTGCCTGAGGCTTTGCAGAGCCTCGCCATGGCCTTCTTGGCGGGCTATTCCCTACAACAAGCCCTTGCCCAGAGTGCTCGTGAGGTTGCCGAGCCTTTGGCAAGCGAGCTTGGCCAGACGGTAGATGACATCAAAGCCGGTAAAAGCCCAGGCACGGCCTTAGGGGCGCTTTGCGAACGGGTGCGAATCGATGATCTGCGTTTTGTGACTGTTGCATTGGAGATCCAACATCGTAGTGGTGGTTCGATCAAGGACTTACTGGACCATGCCAGTGCGAGCATCAACCAACAGTTCGAGCTTGAACGTAGCTTGGCCGTGGGCACGGCCCAAGCCCGTTTATCTGCCAAGTTAGTCACTGTCCTGCCCCTCCTCCTGGTGGTGGTGCTCTCCTTGTTGATGCCGGGCTATCTGCAGAGTTTCTTTAGTGGCCCACTTGGTTTTGCCATCCTTTTGACTGCCGTCGCCCTCGAAGCCGTAGGAATCTTCCTGATCCGGCATATCCTCAAGGTCGGACGCTCATGAGTTGGCTTCTTGTCGCAGCCTGCGCCTGTCTTGTCGCGGTCTTCTGCGCGACTCTTGAATTTTGCCGTTTCCGCCAACGCAACAAGCATCAGCTGCGGCTTAAGGCCTATTTCGGTTTGTGCGCAGACAAAAGCAGAAGGCCGAAGTTGCGGTTACCTTGGCTGCGGCGCGGATCTGCCAAGGCCGACTCCGGGCGGTTTTTAGTAGAGCTACCCCAACTACTTGAAGTCCTCTGTATGGGATTGCGGGCTGGTTTGGGCTTTGATGCCGCTTTCGCCCTTTACGTCGAGCAGTTCAGAGGCAGCTTGGCGGGGCTTTGCAAGGAGCAGTTCCGGATTTGGAGCAGGGGGCTTGAAAGCCGTGAGCGTTGCTTGAATAAGCTCGCTCGTCAGGTCAACCTCGCTGAGTTCAGCCGTTTCGTCAATATCGTTACCCGCGCGATGGGCCATGGCGCTTCTATGACTGAGCTCCTTTTGGACTTGGCGGCCCAGAGTCGCCAGTCTTACCGAGAAATGTACCAGACCCGGATTGCGAAAGCCCCAGTGAAGATGCTGCTACCTACTTCCGGCTTGATCTTGCCGGCGATGCTGCTGTTGGTGATGGGCCCAATCGTTTTGGGCGCGAGTAGCGGAGGTGGCCTTTGAATGAAGAGGGATGGGGTGGCACTTAAGTATCAGAGAAAGGAAAACCATGTATCAAGGATTGAAAGACCTGGGCCTGCGCCTACAATGCCGTCTCTTGGACCAGGGTTTTAAACTCAAGGCTAAGGTCAAACCAGAACAAGGACAGGGAACAGTCGAATATGCCATCATCGTCGCTGTCATCGTGGTGATCGCGATTGTTTGTATCGTGCTTTTCAAGGACAAGATCAGCGAGCTTTGGCACGGCATCGCCGACAATGTCAACGAACTCGAGCTGGGCTCATGAAAGGTCTGAGGGCTTTGCGCGAGCAGTCCGGCCAGGCGACTCTGGAGTTTCTTTTAGTCGCCTTGCTCTTGGTCGCCGTGGTCGTCGGCCTAGGAGCCTTGGCGGCAAAGCTGCGCGCTGGAGTATTTAGTCAGCACGCGGCAGAAAGCGCCAGTCATGCCCTGACCTCCAATACCGCCGGGAGCGTGGGAGATGTCTTGCTGTATTAACATCTGGCGTAGCCGCAAAGGCCAAGGTACGGTCGAGGCAGCTTGTTTCATCCCCTTGCTCTTCCTACTTCTGTTGATTCTCTGCCAGCCGGGCATCTTGCTCTACAACCACATGGTGATGCAGGGGGCTGCCGCAGAGGGTTGTCGGCTTCTAGCCACTAAGGTCGATCAAGGCGCTTATAGTGATGACAAATATCGTGGCTATGTGAAGCGGCGCTTGGCCGCAGTCCCGCCCCTTGCGCTTTTCCATGACCACCAGGAAGCGGCAGATTGGCAGATCGACTTACTCGGCGATGCACAGAGTAGGACAGTCACAGTGCGCATTGAGAACAAATTGCGCCCCCTGCCTGTGCTTAGCCTTTTCGCAGCAGCTATCGGGCAGCTTGACGCATCAGGCCATCTCACCCAGGTGGTCGAGTGCCATATGCCCACGCAAAACGATTGGGTAGGCCATGGCGCGACTTAGGGATAGACAAGATGGTTTCAGTAGCGTCACAGTGGCGGTCAGCCTGCTTTTGATAGTGGCCTTGGTGGTGACGGCCGCACAAGTGCGCTGGCTGGGTTCCCGCTCCGCTGACGTGCAAAACGTTGCTGATAGTGCCGCCTTGGCCAGTGCCAACATGGTCTGCGAAGTGCAGACCAGCGCCCAGCTAGCCGATGCCACCCTGCTCTCCTTGGGCCTGCTCGGGCTCGGCATCGACTCGGTCGGTGTGGTCGCCGCCTGCGTGCCAGGTGGCCAGGGTGCGGCTAAGGCCCTCTTCAAACTCGGCGGCAAGACTTTCAAAGCCCGGGATAAAGCCGCCAAAGCTGCGGTCAAGGCTAGAAAGCGCTGCCGGCCCTGAGTGCCCTGGCAGCTGCCCGCTCGGCTGCGGCGAACACCATCTCAGCCGCAGGTCGTATTGACTATACTGGCCTTGCCCGGCCCTTCCCCTTGAAAGGCAAACCGGTCAGTTGTGCTGGCTTGGATTTTGATGAAGAGCAAAAAAAGCTCCAAGCCGAACAAGACAGCCTGGCCAAGTCGGCCAAGGCCGCCCAGCGCGCCGCCGAACAAATGCGCAAGTCACGTCGGGCGGCCTGGCTAGCCGACTGCGGCAACGCCAGAGAGGGCGCTGGAAGTTACTGTCAGTATGAGCGAGCCTGGCGTAAGGCGGATCTTAAAGGAGTCTCTGAAAATCCTTATTACGAAGAGGAGCTGTGGCGTTTCGACTATGCCCTAACGCGGGCAAGATGCTACATGACGGCCCGCCAGGCCCAGGAGAGGCCCGATGCCGCCATGGCCAACCAGAACAAAGCGCAAAGTCAGTCGTTGGTACGCAGTATGTATTGGGCCTGGGCAAAAGAGCAGCTTGCGGGAGCGGCCCTGGAGGAGTTGGACGGAGGCGGTCTGCTTTGCAGCCTGCCTGAGCTTCCCACCAATATCGCAGACTTCAAAGCCACCACGATGTACAGACAGGCAGCCTTCTTGCGTGGCGGCGACCACAACCTCCATGGCAGTGTTGGCTGTCCGGCCCTGCTCGCCGCCGGCGGCAGCGCTGCCGCGTCTGCCGCCGACCTCGCGGAAAGTAGGCTCGGAGTCTGCCCATATTGTCAGTTGAGCCTGCAGTCGATTAGCAAAGTGGCAAGCGCTAACGTCAACACCAAGACTGGGTTTGAGCATTGGTATCGCAAGATCGCCCAGGCCGCTGCGGACTATCGCAGTGCCGCCAAGCGCTATCTTAAGCATGGCGCAGGCTCGAAGAAACAAGCCAGCGGGATCTTCAAGGCTATCAAACAGCTCCTTAAGCAGGCCCTTGGCAAAAGGCTCGAATTTGAGCTGCCCGGTAGCCAGGGGGTGGTGGCACTCGCCCTCGACCCAAACGCGCATAGACTGCCCGAGGCTTTGGACAGCTTGCTCAGCTCTGTCTCTCTGCCGGGGCCACGGGTGGCCTTAAGCGGTGCCCAGATGTCTATGGATGCGGCCGAAGACGGCGACAATCTCTTGGCCAACCTTGTCAAGGGCCTGGAAGGCAGACTGGGATCCGGGGCAGCGCAAACGGCTGCCTTGGGCGTATTTTCGGGTGTGCTCAAAGTCTGGGCTAGCTGCCTTTTGGCCTATAACCGCGGTGTTTCCGCTTTAAGCGATGGCCTAGTTGGTTTTCTTGGTAGTGTCCCCCTGGTTAAGGCGACGCCTTTGGCGCGTTGGGCCCGCTCCGCTCTCGATGGGCTATTCGATGGTCTCGGGCTTGCGCCGGCGCGTCTGGACACGCCCAAGGCGAGCCTCGTCAACAGCCAAAGCGTCCTGCCCGAAGATGATCTGTTGCGCCAGGCTAAGACCCTGTATAGCGCCCTGCCCGGCAGCGGATCGGGATCCTTGCAGAAGGCAGCTCTGTCCAGCTTCTGTGCTGGTTTGCGCAGTCAGAGTGACAAACTCATCTCTGGTAAGTTCAAAATCATGGAGTTCAAGTTGGCCGGTGTGAGCATCCCTTTGCAGATCAGCTTGCCTAAGGCCGCACAGGGCTATCTGCGTGGCAAGGTTGAGCAGATGGTCAAGGATTTACAGTACAACCTGCCTACGGGAGCCGGGAGGCCATTATGGGACTGAAGGCGGCCATGCGAGGGCAGCACGGGCAGATGGCGGTGGAGCTAGCGGTCTGCATCCCGGTGATGATCAGCCTGGCCTTGGTGGCCTTTGAGCTTATCACCTATCTCGGACTTTGTGCACGTTTTGATCGGGTAGTGGCCGAGGCAGTGCGCGTCCAAGCCGCTTCGCCGGCTGCCAGCGCCTACACAGCGTCGGCCAGGCGCGGGGCTGTACAAACTGCGATCGTCGAGGCGATGGAAGGCGCCGTCGCCCAGGCGCGCCTGCGCATCGATACGCAGTTGGTGCAGGCGAAAGACAATCCGGCATGTGCTGCTGTGTTCGGGGCCAATGAGACTTATCGGGCGACGCTGAGCTATCAGCCATGGCTCTTCGGCCAGACCATCTTCGGCAGCGACTTCGGCCGTCTTGAGCATAGCGCCCAGAACACCGTCCAGCCCTATCGGCCGGGAGTGCTGTTTTGAGGGGGCAATCCTTGCGTTTGGCCTTGAGCTTGCCTGCTCGTCTGGTCGGTTTACTCGATTCCCGTATCTGTCCGCAGGGCGAGGTCTTGCTCTTGGCTCCTTGCCGGAGCATCCATACCTGGGGCATGCGCGGTCCCATCGACGTGGCTTTCATCGATCGCTTTGGTCGTGTTCTCAAGGCTGTCCCTGCCCTGCCCCCGCGCTCGCGCCTGCGCTGTCCCGGCGCTTTCGCAACGCTTGAGCGGCGCTGCCTCCCTGGTGCCTATGATGAGTGGTTCACGCCTGGTCAAGCCCTGCGTTTCGTGTAGAATGGGGATATGTCATTCGATTCACGAATTGTCGCCCGAGCCGCCAATACCCTGCGCCAGGATATCGTCAAGATGCTGACCGCAGCCGGCTCCGGGCATCCGGGCGGATCGCTCTCCGCTGCGGATATCTTGGCGACCATCTATTTCGGGGATATCCTGCGCTATCGACCAGACCAGCCGGATTGGCCAGGCCGTGATCGCTTCATCCTCTCCAAGGGCCACGCCGCGCCGGTGCTGTATGCCACTTTGGCGCGGGCGGGTTATTTTCCGTTAGATGAATTAGCCACCCTGCGCCAGCTTGGCTCCCGTTTGCAGGGCCATCCGGATATGCGTAAACTTCCTGGCGTTGAGGTCTCCACCGGCAGCCTCGGCCAGGGGTTGTCGATTTCGAGCGGGTTTGCCCTCGGCCTGGCCGAAGCCTGGCGCGAGGCCGAGTGTCCGGCGCCTGGGCCACAAAGGGTATTCACCCTGCTTGGTGACGGCGAGCTAGACGAGGGCCAGGTCTGGGAGGCGGCGATGTTCGCTGCAGCCCGCCACCTTGACAATCTGGTCGCCATCGTTGACAACAATGGCCTCCAGATCGATGGGCACCTCGAGGAGGTGCTCGACCTTGGTGACATCTCCGCTAAGTTCGAGGCTTTCGGTTGGCAGGTTTTCAGCTGCGATGGCAACGATGTCGGGCAAGTGCATGCGGCCCTACTTGAAGCGATCGCGACCACCGCTAAGCCAGCGGTGGTACTGGCCCACACTATCAAAGGCAAAGGGGTCAGCTTCATGGAAGACCAATGTGGATGGCATGGTAAGGCCCCCAGCCAGGAACAATGCGCTAAGGCCTGTCAAGAGCTGGAGGATGCTAACGGTGAGTGAACTCAAGCGAATCGCAACCCGGGCTGCCTATGGTGAGACCTTGGTCGAACTCTATCAA
>JAISGO010000009.1 GCA_031263025.1 Coriobacteriales bacterium | reverse complement strand
TTCAAGAGACCCTGGTCAACCAACTTCTCGATTAGTTTGGGGCCCAGGCCGTCGATGTCGAGAGCAGGACGGCTAACCCAATGAACCAGGCGCTCAAGCTGTTGGGCCGGGCACTCAGCGCTGACACAGCGTATTGCCACCCCGTCTTCGTCACGATAGACCGGCGACCCACAGCTCGGACAGATGGCCGGCATCTGCCAAGGCTTTGCTGTAGCTGGGCGCAGGCTTGCCACCGCGCCGACCACCTCGGGGATGACGTCGCCAGCCTTGTGCACGATCACGGTATCCCCGACCCGAACGTCTTTACGATGCACTTCGTCGAGGTTGTGCAAAGTGGCCCGGCTAACCGTCGAGCCAGCCACCTGCACTGGAGCAAGCACTGCCACCGGAGTGAGCACACCGGTACGGCCGACCTGGACGATGATATCCTCGAGCAGGGTGGATTTTTCCTCAGGGGGAAACTTATAGGCAATCGCCCATTTCGGCGCTTTGGCAGTGTAGCCGAGTTCGCGTTGCAGGGCAAACTGGTTGACCTTGAGCACCACTCCGTCGATGTCATAGGCTAAGCGATCGCGTAAGTCCTGGCAATGCGCACAGAATGCCTCAGCCTCGGCCATATCCTGGCAGAGCGCGACATCAGGGTTGACACTGAAGCCAGCGGCTTTAAGCCAGGCCAACAGGTCCCACTGGTTGTCCACCGGCAGCGCCTGGCTTTCGCGGGTGTCCGGGATAGCATAGATGAAGGTCTCGAGTTCACGCGCGGCGGTGACCTGTGGGTCCTTTTGGCGCATGCTGCCAGCGGCGGCGTTGCGGGGATTGGCGAATGGCTTAGAGGGCTTAGGCGCGGATTTACCAGCGACAAGGGCGGCTTTGACCTTGCTCGCGTCTTGACGGGCGATAGCAGCGTTGAGCTGCTCAAAGGCGGCTTTGGGCATGTACACCTCACCGCGGAATTCCAAGGGGCTCGGCAGTCCAGCCAAGGCCTGAGTAGGGTCGGTCGTCTCGACAGGCGAAAAGAGCTGGGATTGGGCCGGCTCTTCGTCGGTGGCGCTAAGCTTGGCGCCAGAATCTGAGCAGGGCTGGGAGGTGCCCATGAAATCCGCTGGCACCGGCGTGAGCAGACGAGGAATATCGGCCACCTGGAGGGCGTTAGCGGTGACGTCCTCGCCAATCACGCCGTCGCCCCGGGTCGCGACCCGGGTAAGTACACCATGGTTGTAGGTGAGGGCCAAGGAGGAACCATCGATCTTGAGCTCGCAGCAAAGCGGCGGGAGGTAGCCGAGTTCGCGTCGAACCTGGTCGGCCCAGACCTCGAGCTCGCTGAAATCCATGGCATCAGCCAGGGAATACATCCGCTCGGCATGGCCGACAGCCGCAAAACTCGAGCTGACGTGTCCGCCCACGTGTTGGGTCGGGCTTTCCGGGCTGATCAGCTCGGGATAGCGTTGCTCAAGGTCACGCAGCTCGTGCATAAGTTCATCGAAATCAGCGTCCGGCAGCTCCGGCGCGTCCAGGTCGTAATAGAGATGGATGTGGTAATTGAGGCGCGCGCGCAGGTCAGCGGCGCGAGCTTGGATTTCGGGGGAAGCTTTCACAGGCTTATTCTAACCTTTGCCAGACTCGCTGACGTCTGCAGGGCAGATCAAAGGAGGCTGGCGAAAAGGTCGAAACCAGCCGCTTCCTCTATCCTTACCTGCAGGACACCTCCAAGCTTGGCATCTGCACCCTCGGGGAGGTGGATGAGGGCGTCGACTTCAGGGGCCATCTGGCGGCTGCGCGCGGTCAGGCCGTCCTCATCCCGCCCTTCGAGCAAGACCTCGACTCGCCGCCCGACCAAGGCTTGGAGCTTGTCTGCGGCAATCGACTGCAGGAGGTCGTTCGCCTCCTGCTGGCGGGCCAACTTCAGGCTTTCACCGTGCTGCGGATGCAGGTCGAAGGCCGCTGTACCGAGTTCTCGGGAATAGGCGAAGACGCCGCCGCTGTCGAAGCTGGCTTGCTCGATGAAATGCAGCAGATTGCGATGTTGGGCTGCACTCTCGCCAGGAAAGCCGCTGATCAGGGTGGTCCGGATAGCCGCATCCGGCAGACGATCACGGATCTTGGCGATCAGTCGCAGATACTCGCTCGCCCCGCCTGGTCGTTTCATCGCCTGCAGCACCGCAGGATCGCCATGCTGGAAAGGCAGGTCGAAATAATCACAGATGTTGGCATGGGCGTCAAAAACCGCGAGCAGCTTATCGCTGACCGTCTCGGGATAGAGGTAAAGCACGCGCAGCCAGGTATCGGGGAAGCGCTCGGCAAGTAGCTCCAGGAGATCGGCCAAATCGTGTCCAGCACTGTGCCAAAGGCCGCTGTCTTGGGCAATCAAGTCGAGCTCGGCGGCGCCAGAAGTGACCAACTGATCGGCCTCGGCCAGGATAGCGTCTTGGGAGGCGCTCCGAAAAGGCCCCTTGATCGCCGGTATACTACAGAAACTGCAGCTGCGCGAACAGCCGTCGGCGATCTTCAAGTAGGCCCAGGCCTGCCCTGTTGTGCGCAGGGCAGGCCTGGCAGAACCTGGCTCAGAGCCAACCTCAACGGATCCTGAGGCTTGGCTGACAGCCTCGGCAGTTGGCGCGGGAGGTGCAAAGAAAACCAGTTCCTCGTCGCAGGGCAAGAAGAATTTGACCTCCGGCAAGGACTTGGCCAGCTCGTCACCATAACGGCTTGCTAAACAGCCGGCCACCACTACTTTAGTCTGGCCGGATTTGACCCGGGGTAGCTCCAAGACATCGAAGATCAAACTCAAGGCCTCCTCGATTGCCGCCGTGATGAAAGCACAGGTGTTGATCACGATCAGATCGGCGCAAGCAGGATCATCGACTACCAGCCGAGCCGGATCGGCCTCGGCCAACGCCCGCATCTTGTCTGAATCGACCTCGTTCTTTGAACAACCCAGGGTCAAGAAGCAGGTTCTTTCAAGAGCATGCATGGAGCTGCCTTTCTGGGCTCAGGACATCTGCAAAGCAAGCCCGATAAGGCCAGGCCAGACTGCCCGGGGCTTCGCTAGGGTCAGCAAAGCGTTGTCCGGGTAGCCAACAACGTGGGTCCCAGACCCGCTACTTGCCAGTCTGGGCATTAGGTAAGTTGGAGGCGCTATCAGCGCTCGTAGCGCTGCTCGAGCTAGAAGCACCGGTCGTGTTCTGAGCGTTCCCGCTGCCCGTACCAGCGGCAGAGCTCGGGCTGCTGGCGGTCGGCGTCTGGGTCGAGTCGATAGTGGTTTGAGGGGCATAGACAACCTGATCAGCACGGGAGGCGGCGCAAGCATTGGCAGCGCCGGCCCACACCAACAAGACGAGCAGGATGATCACAACCAAAAGCAAGGTCGTGAACAAGGGCCGCCTGCTCACCTTAGCACCGACCTTGTTGGCATTGCCCGCCGGCGAGAAATGACGGGCGCTTTGAGAATGGCTAAAATGCCCGGCAGCGGCGCCATGGCGATGGACATGACGCGAGCCGACACTAAAGCGGTTGCCCTCGGCTTGGCTGTGCAGCTTGACTTGGCGGGTGAACTCAGTATGGGCAGGTGCCTGCGGGGTGGGGTTATCCCAGAATGTGCGGTTAGAGATATTAGTTTTAACCTCGTTGTAACTGCGTCCGGTAGGCTTACTGATGACTGCTTGGGAGGGGGCATCGACCTGTTCGACCTGGTCGAGCTTCTCTGCGTCGCTGACCGCTTTGAGATGGTCGGGCGCGCCATCGGCCAGACTTGCCTTGTCGTCGACCTTAAGGCGCCTGCCAGTGCGCTCATAGCGTTCATACTCCTCGAGGAATTGTTTGACCACCACCGGTGCGTCCAGCCCGATATATTTTGCATAAGTACTGACGATATTCTTGGAATAGCCTTTAAGGGGGAGGTTGTCATAATCACCCTCCTCGAGGGCCTTCAAGACTTTATCACGGATGTGCAGCTCCAGTGCGACGTCGGAGATAGTGCGGCCTTCGCGCCTACGCGCTTCGGTCAACCAGTCCCGGTAGGAGACACCTTCGGCCATTACAGCAACCCGTTCTCATCCATCGCTTTCAGCGATTCTAAATCCAATACGTCATCAACCAAGACCTCCCGTGGTTTCGAACCATTCGGCGGCCCCACGATTCCTTTCAATTCTAACATATCCATGATTCGCCCTGCCCGAGCGTAGCCGACCTTAAGGCGACGCTGCAAGGTAGAAGTAGAGCCCAAACCAGTCGAGACCACGATCTCGGCGGCTTGCCACATCAAAGGCTCGTCTTCGCTGGTGACTTGAGCACCCCCGGCAGCACCACTGGTATTGGCCCCAAGGCATCCCACGTTGGCCAGAATCTCATTATGATATTCTGGGGCCCCTTGGCTGCGCCAGAACTTGACCACCCGGTTGATCTCCTTCTCGCTGACGAAACAACCTTGAATACGCTCCGGCTTGGAGACCTCGGGCCGAGCATAGAGCATATCACCCATATTGACCAAGTCCTCGGCACCGGTGGAATCCAGGATCACCCGGGAGTCGGTTCCGCTAGCCACGGTAAAGGCGATGCGGTTGACGATGTTGGCCTTGATCAGGCCGGTGATGATGTTGGTGGTAGGGCGCTGGGTAGCGACGATCAAATGGATCCCGGCAGCCCGGGCCAGCTGGGCGATACGGCTGATCGAGAGCTCGACGTCCTTGCCCGCCACCATCATCAGGTCGGCCAGCTCGTCAATCACCACCACAATATAAGGCATCTTGAGCAAAAGGCGCTCTTGCTTCTCAGGGTCGCTGAGGTCGGCCTCGGCATCGCTGACTCCAGCGACGCTCGCGCCACTGGAAAGTTCTTGGGTCTTCGCGTTTTGCCCATCCCGGTCAGCGAGATCGCGTTCGGGGTCGACCGAGAGGGTCTCTCCCAGCTTGGCCGCCTCCATAGCCTGGTCGGATTGGGCAGCGGCAGCGGTCTGGGCTAGTTTGGTCAGGTTGTCTTCGACCTTATCGTTGAAAGCGGCGATGTTCTTGGCCCCGACCTGTTCGAAGACCTTGAGGCGGCGCTCCATCTCCAACACCGTCCAACTTAAAGCCGAAGCCGCCTGGGCTGGATCAGTCACCACCGGTACATAGAGATGGGGGATGTCATTATAGAAAGAGAGCTCAACCCGTTTGGGATCGATCAAGATCATGCGCACCTTAGCTGGCGGATTATGCATCAGGACAGACATGATGAAAGCATTGATGGCCACCGACTTACCTGAGCCAGTGGTGCCGCCGATCAGGAGATGGGGCATGCGGGTGAGATCAGCGATGATGCCCTGGCCTTCAACGTTCTTGCCAATGGCGAGGTCAATCACACCTTTTTGGGCAGGGCGCAGCACATCACCAAGCAGAACGGTCTGGCGTTGTTTATTAGGCACCTCGATACCGACGAGGGAAGTATGCGGAATCGGCGCCACGATACGGATGGCCTGCGCGGCCAGGGCAAGCTGGATATCGTCTTGCAGGGCGCGCAGACGGGTCAGGCGCACCCCCTCGCCGAGCTCGAGCTCGTACATGGTGACCGTGGGGCCGGAGACCCAGTCGAGCACCTTGCCATCAACCCCAAATTCCTCCAAGGTAGCCTGGAGCAGGGCGGCAGTCTCCTGCAGCTCACGAGCACCAGCCTTGCTCTGCACCAGATCCCGGCTGACCTCGAGCAGCTTGAACTCAGGTAAGACCGGTTGGGCTTGCTCGGCTGCAGCTTGGGCTGTTGGCGTTTTGGCTGGAGCAGTGCCCATGCTGTCCTGATGGGCGTCCTCGACGGCCTTCTTGGCCGGACGGCGGGGCTTTAGCAGGGCGGTCTTCTCAGGGTCGTCCAAGACCAAGGTCTGGGGGCCGGCGGCATCGTGTAACACTTTGGTGGTCTCAGCTGGGCGTATGGCCTTCGTCGTCTCGGCCGGAGTCTGATCGGCGATCCGGCGGCCTTTTGCATAGGGGCTTAAATGCTCATCCAAGCCACGCTCTAAGCGACGCTCGCGGCGGCCTGCCCGCGCCCGCTGTACCAGGGCGCTGATCGAAAGGCCGGCGATTACCAGCCCAATCACGACCAGGCCGACCAAAATGATAGTAGCGGCCGGATCCCCGAGGGTGCAATAGAAGATAGCCCGGAAACCCTGGCCGAGCAGCCCGCCCAAATGCACACTTGACTGCATCGCAGTAGGTACTCCGGAGGCAGCCGCCGTACTGGCGGTATCCGCAAGGCCAAGGCAGCTCAGGAAAACCAAAAGGAGACCTAAGCCCAAGCGCCAACCGGAGATCGGTAGGTCGCGCTTGAAGAAGAAGCTCAAGCCGAAAATCAGGAGGGCCACGGGCAGAATGTAGGCACCGATGCCGAGAAAGGCATTAAGGGCGTGGCTGACCTGTTCGCCCAAAGCGGCGCCGGTCGGCACCGCCGCTAACACGAACAAGACCACCGCCACCAGGATACAGACCAGCCCGACCAAGTCGTTCACAAAATTGCGATGGCGCAGGAGCCGGGCCTCGTCTTCAGCCTCACGTTCGGAGCTGTTTAAATTGAGCTTGCGGGGTTTGTCAAAATCCTGCTTGTTGTCTGCCGCTTTTTTCTTTTTTGTGTTCTTTTTCTTGGGCATGCGCGTTATTTTAGCTGATTTTCAGCGAGTATGCTAAAATTCGGGAGGAGGGTGCAACCTAGCAATACCACTTTGATGACGTCTTGCCGCAAAGGGCGGCGGAGAGGGATCACATGTCAGAATCCAACGCGAAGACCGACCGTCAAAACCAAGGCGGACAAACCGTCAATTATGTCCCTGTGCCGGGGCAACCAGTGCCACCGGCCACTCCTATCTACAATACGCCGGCACCGGTCAAGCACAAGAAGGCCAACAAGGGTTTCAGCTCGGCCCAGCCTGGTGCCAACGTCGATGCGCCCTCGACGGCCCTGGCAATCTTAAGCTTCTTCTTCCCCTTGGTCGGCGCTTTCTTTTGGCTCTTCTTCTGGCTCTATGGTTACTACCACAAGGCAAGCTCTTGTCGCAATGGCGCCTTGGTCGGGCTGGTGGTCTGGATCGTGGCCCTGATACTTGCCTTCATCATCTGGCAGGTTGTCACGCCGGGCAACACCAGCCAAGTGCGCAGCACCAGCCCGGGCCTAGGCTATACTTTTTCTTTCTAAAACCCTTCGGAAATGACCGGACGCTCCAAAGCGGCCTCTGGCTGCAGCTCGGTCAGGTCTTTCCAGAAGCGTAGGGGCATGAAATTTGCCTGACAACGAGGATTCAAGCGTTGTTTGATGGTGACGCTCTTGAAGAATGTCCGCCACAGCTTGGCGCATTGCTTCTCCCCTAAGGTCTGAGCTGGCAACCCGATAGCTTGCTTGGCAGGTGTGAGGTACCAGTGATGGCGGTCATAAAGGCCAGCCAAATCGTGTCGGGGGTCATAGATGATGAAGGCTTGGATATTGAGACGGGCCACGAAATATGGCAGCACCAACGGCACCACGTTGGCCTTGGGCTCGAAGCGGGCATAGTAGAGGCCGCCTTCGAGCTCGCTGAAGCGGATGAACTGACGGGCTTTCTCGACTTCGTTATTGACCTGACGGAGCAGGGACAGATAGCGTGCGACCACGGGGGCCGCGATGTCCAAACCGGGTTTATGGGGATCGCGCCAGCCGTCCTGGCCAGGCTGAGGCAACGTGCGCTGGGCGCAACCGGGCGCAGGAATGACCGACTGTAACTGGTTAGTCGCGAAGATAGGCCTATGTGTTCCAACAGGACAATGGGAAAAAGCATAATCAAGATAGTGCAGGGCCGTCGTGTCCTTATCCGGGGCATCGCTACAGAAAACCCGGCGCAGCCAATCCATGTCCTTGGCGCCGAGCTTGGCCCGGACGCCGCGCTGGACCCGGGCGGCTTTCGTGGGATCGGTCAAAACCGGTTGGTAGACCTGACCCAACCGGCGTTGTAAAGATGTTTGGACAGCGAGCTCAGCGTCGCGACGCTGCTCTGCGAAGGCCACGAACACCGCGCTTAGGAAACCCTCGGGGCTGCCATCGTAAAGGTAGGTCAAACCCATGTGCTCGAACCGAAAAGTGAGGCTTGGCCCGGTAGTACCCGGGCATGACGATGTTGGGCGCGGCTGAGGGCATCCGCCCTCAGCTGACGCTCAATGAAAACCGGGTCGTAGAGCATTCCGGAGCGCATCCGACCTTGGCAGGTTATGAAATACTGGGCACGCCGGAGGGTGACGCCCAGACGTCTAAGCGCGTCGAAGTCCAGGCAGCGTTCCTTGCGGGCGCGAAAAATACGTCCGGCGCTGCGCAGGCCGATCCCAGGTATGCGTAAGAGCAGGTCATAGGAGGCCCGGTTAATCTCAAGGGGGAAAAGCCCGCTATGCTGTAAGGCCCAACTTGACTTGGGATCAAGTTCAAGGTCGAGGAAGGGGTGCTCAGTATCGATGATCTCGTCCACCTTGAAACCGTAAAAGCGCATTAACCAGTCTGCCTGGTAAAGACGGTGCTCGCGCCTGAACGGCGTGAGCGTTGTGGCCGGATCAGGCAAAAGGGGGTCGGGATTGACCGGGAGATAAGCAGAGAAGAAAACACGTTTGAGCTCAAGCCTGCGATAAAGGGCGGCGCTCAGGGTGAGGATGCGATAATCACTCTCGGGGGTCGCACCCACGATCATCTGGGTCGATTGGCCGGCTGGGGCAAAACGAGTGCGACGGCGGCGACTCAAGCGTTTGTCTTGGAAATTCTCATGGATACCGTCTCGCAGGTAATGCATGGGCTGGAGTAGGCCAGAAGCCTGTTTTTGCGGAGCCAACCGGGCCAGACTCGCAGCTGATGGCAACTCGATGTTGACCGAGACGCGGTCGGCCAACACCCCCAAACGGGTGAGTAACTCGGGGCTACAGCCCGGGATGGCCTTAGCATGGATATAGCCATTAAAACCGTACCGGTAGCGCAGAAGCTCCAAACAACGGCAGAGCCCTTCCATGGTGTAATCAGGATCACGCAAGACTCCGGAAGAGAGGAAAAGGCCCTCGATATAATTACGCCGGTAGAAAGCGATAGTGAGCTCCGCGAGCTCGGCCGGTCTAAAGGTAGCACGGGGCAAGTCGTTACTGCGTCGATTGGCGCAGTAGGCGCAGTCATAGACACAGACGTTAGTCATCAAGACTTTGAGCAGGGTCACACAGCGCCCATCCGGCGTAAAGGAATGGCAACAGCCGGCGTTACTGGCACTGCCCAACTTGCCGGGAACGGCGGGTCGGTTGACCCCGCTTGAAGTACAGGCCACGTCATATTTCGCGGCATCGGAAAGGATGGCCAGCTTGTCAAGCAGCTCCATGGCTATGTCGCTCTAGGGAACATCTGTTCTTATTATAAGAGAACAGATGTTCCCTGTCAAGCCTCAGTCCATCCGTTTTGCCAGGCCGCTCGAAAGCAGAAAAAGCCCTTTCAGGATACCTCATGGAATAACAGTACAAATAAAGCTGAAAAGTAATATGATAAGGAAAACCCGTCGGCGGCGAGCCCCAGAAGCCCTTACCAAGCTGTCGTCCAGGAGAAAGAGGGAAGCTGATGTTCTGTATCAACTGCGGCGCCGAGCTCCGCGAAGAGGCGAAGTTCTGCAACAACTGCGGCCAACCGGTCGTCCCGGTGGTGCTTCATGTAAAGCCGAGCGCTCCGGCGGCGCAGCCAGAGCCACCCGAGCCTATGCCGGTGGCACAACCCGCAAGCAATCCAGCCGTGGTCTACCGCACTCCCCTTATATCATCCGAGCCGAATACCGCTACAGGCCTAGCTGCGACAGAAATTGGCGCAGCTCCGGTAGCGAGCGCCGTGCCAGTGGAGCCTGACACAGCTTCGCCAGTGGCCGCAGAGCCGGTGGAAGCTGACAGCACTTCGCCAACGAGCGCAGAGCCGACACCTGTTGTAGCAGCAGAACCACTGCCTTTGACAACACCTCCTGCGACTGAAACAGACAAGGTAGCACCTGCGGCAACGAGCACGAATGAGCAGCAAGCCCCGGCTAACCCCCTAAGCCCAGTGCCCCCATCCGAGACTGCTGCAGCGCCCAAGAAAAAGAAGAAGGCCGGCCTGGTCGTCATCATCGTAGTCGCCGCCGTGATCGTGTTGGCATTGATCGGAGCCGCCGTCGCCTGGGGCCTGGGTGCTTTCAAGGCTCCACAGAACGCCTTGGCCGCAAGCGTGCAGGGCTTGAGCAAAGTCGTCAGCGACAGCTCCTCTGGAACGGCTAGTTTCGGTCTCTCTGGCGGCACTTCAAGTAGCGCTTATGGCAACGGTGGGACGGTCAAGTGGCAACTCGGACAGGATCTGAAGAGCTCGTCTTTCTCTTATGCGGCGAACGGTTCTAATAATCTTGTCCTAGTCAGAAACGACCAGCTGGTTTACCGGGATTCTTCGGGCCAGTCCCAAAGCGTCGCCCAGAACGTGATCGAGAACCTCAGCGCCCAGATCAACCAAACCTATCAAAGCAGCGGCCTTAAAGTAGACCTTAACCAAGTCGTCAAGGATCAGCATATCAACCTGCCTTATCTCGAACAGCTCGAAGGGCAACTCAAAAGCGCCACCTCTAAGCTATTGCAGGGCCAGGGACTGGGCAATCTGCTCGGGTCGGGTTCGAGCACAAACACTGACGTCGACACTGCAGCCATGCAAAGCTTGATCCAGGGCTTCGTGGACAGTTGCAACCAGCCTGCGGTCTATCAACAATTCTTATCCGACTACCAGCAAAGCGGTATCGCCGGCGGAACCGAATACCAATTCAAGGTCGACCTGAACGGCTTCATCAGCGCTTTGGAGTCCTATTGCTCGAGCCAGGAGGGGTCAAATAGTAGTACGGCCGCCGCCGCCAAGCAGCTCCGCTCGAGCCTCGGCCTGATTGACACTTTGGAGAGCAGTAGCAACTCAACTTTAAGCAGCTTCGCGCCGAAAGTCGACCTACAGGTCAGCGGGGGCTACCTCAGCCACGCCGCAGTCTCTTGGACCTGGCAAGGCCAGGGATACCAGGCCAACCTGGACATAAGCAACCTGAATAACACAGTGGTGCAATAAGCCTAAGCTTGTTGGGCTAAGAGGGAGCCTAATCTGCGGCAGCGGCAAAGGATGCGCGATGAGCTGCTCTCCCCTCTTTCACCGGCCAATCGACCACACTCCAACCCTCACGGCTGGCGATTTTCTCGAGCCGTCGGTCGGGATTGACACAGACCGCTTGGTCGGCGAAAGCCAGGATCGGCTCGTCTGAGTAGTGATCGCCATAGGCATAGCTGCAACGCCAGTCGCCGTTACCGTAGCGCCTGTTGGCATAGCGCAGAAACTGGATCAGCTTCTGCACCCCTTCGGTCTGCTCGCCTGCAGGATTACCGGTATAGTAGCCATCGCGCACTTCCATCTTGACCCCGATATAGCCTTGGGCGCCCACGAAACGGCAGGCTTCGGCCAAGATCGGCTCAAAAGAGGCACTGACCAGGATAACCTGGCGCCCCGCCGCCACGTGTGCCTGGATACAGGCGACTGCTTCGGGGCGGACATATTTGACTAGGGTGTCGTTCCAGAGGTCGCGCATGATCTGGTCAGCTTCGCTTCGCGGGATACTACGCAGGGAGCGGAAGATATGGGCTTTGGGCACTGATTGGTCAAGCTCACGTCCAGCTTTATAGCGCAAAGCCCATATCCCCAGCTTGACGCCGACGAACTTAGACATCAGGTCGGTCTTGAGCAAACGCATGGCCAGGCGCACCGGCGAATGGGTGTCGATCAGAGTGCCGTCAAGGTCGAAAGTGACCAGATCAGCCTTGCTCATACGTTACCATCCACAGACGTAGCAGCGGTCGCCTGGACAGGAGATGCCGGCTGTGGCCGGGGCTTGAGTAGCGTCCAGGGGCGGCTCGGCCGATCGATCAAATAGGGCGCGAGATAGCTATATTGGGGGTGTTCCCGGATAAAATCATCGACCACGAAGGCGCTGCCGCAGGAAGATCCAAACCGAGCCAACAGGCTGAAAGCCTGGGCCGTCGCGGTCGACGCGCAGACGCCGTCGACCGCACCACGTGGCTGGAAAGGCAGAGGGCGATCGGATTGGCTCATATACTGGCGGGGGTCAAGTTCATAGTGGCTACATACTGTGCGTGAAGAAGGATTCTCCCGCTCGAGGTAGACGTCGTAGTGGTCGGCGATGATCTGCTTGGCGACGCCCAGGTTGATCTGGCCCTTATGGGCCTCCATCAGCTGGGGCAGGCGTACTTGGCGGGCACCCTGATGGCGCCGAATGTCGGCGTAGCCGGAATTCTTGGTCTCATAAATACGTAGCTCTGGGTCTTGGGGGGCATTGAAGCCGACGAAATAACCATCGTCTGACTTGCTCAGGGTATGGAACTTAAGGCCCAGTTCGAGTTGTCCGATTTGACCTGTGGCTAGCTCGCCGACAAGCCAGGTATTGGCATAGCCACCGTTATTGCCATCAAGCAGCACTTGGGTAAAGCCGTCGATATCCTCACTGTACTGGACGGCCTTGCGGATGCGTTGGAATTCGGGAATACCATCGAGGTCATAGGGCCAAAAGCCCCCGATGGTGGTCTCCAACACGATCAGCGACGTGCTCTCGTAGAAGTCCGTAAAAGAATGTAGATAGCCGGGCAGGGCCTGCATCACGAAATGCTGGCCCTGGTCAGGCTCGAGGTCGATGCAGATGTTGAGATGGTTGGCCAGCTCGAAGGGGACGAAGCTGTTGTGGGCAGCGACTATCCCACCGTCACTGGTGTAAGAACCAGTGGCGATAAAGGCGCTGCATTTGTCAGCAGCGCCAGACTGGGACTCTGAGGCAGCCAGCTGATCGGCCGGTTTAGTACCCAGATGTTGGTAGTAATCATCTTTGACGTTATTCCACCAGTACTCGGAAAGCTCACCAAAGCCGTTATTTACCAGCATATCATCCAAATCGAAATGCAGGCCCTGGGCAGCAAGGCCATCGACCATGGCGCTAAGCTCGTCAAGGTACTCGGGATCGATCCGGGCGCGCCACTGCGTGCGCACGTAGTCCTTGGCAAAATCCCAAGGCAGGCCATAATCGAGCTTGGCCACCGCCTGCTCTTGGGCGATGTTCTGGGCGATCTCGGCGGCCAAAAGCCAGCCGTGTTGATAACCGCGGGCCTTTGCGCTACCCTCGAGGTGGAGGTAAATCCAGCCGTCTTGGCTATAGCGGTAGCCCCTCCCGTCCGGCGAGCGGCGATAATCCTGCAGTCCCATCGCAGTTGCGTTACAGGCCTTTGAAGCAGCAGCCTGCGACGTAGCTTTGTCGAATGAGACACCCATCGCTTAGAGCTCCCCCAGGCGCAGAGCGTCCTCAAGCAGGGGCCTGATTGCACGAAGGGCCTGGCCACGGTGCGAAAGCTGGTTTTTTTGACTGCGGCTAAGCTCGGCCGAGCTTAGCCGGCGGTCATAGGCGTCAACCAGGAAGAGCGGATCGTAGCCGAAGCCGTCCTCGCCGCGCGGGGCCGTAGCGATAGCACCAGTCATGTCAGCTTCGCTGAAGTGACTGCGCCCCTGTGCGTCGACAAAGCAGATCGCAGCATGGAAATGGGCCCCACGCCCGGCGGGCGCCACCCCCTCCAGCGCGCGCAGGAGCTTCGCATTGTTAGCAAGATCACTAGCGTCACAGGCGTCGTCTTTGCCCTGGGCGTCGAGGTTGGCATAACGCGCCGAGTAGATGCCAGGAGCTCCAGCCAAGGCATCAACACAGATGCCGGAATCATCCGCTAGGGCAGGTAATCCTGTGTGCTGATAGGCGAAACGGGCTTTGATCTCAGCATTGGCCGTGAAGCTCGTGCCGTCTTCACACGCGGACTCGCTGATCCCGAAATCATCCAGGGGGTGCAGCTCAAGTCCTGGTAAATCGATGATAGCGGCGATCTCGGCGGCTTTATGGGCGTTATGGGTGGCGATGACGAGGGTCGGCATCTATGCGACAGCTGCCTTCTGCAGGGCCATGATCTCTTTGATAGCCGCGTCTGCCAGATCAAGCATCTGGTCAAGGCCGCTACGGCTAAAGCTCGCCCCCTCACCAGTGCCTTGTACCTCAATGAACTCGCCTTGGCCATTCTGCACGATATTCATGTCCACCTCGGCGTGGGAGTCCTCTTGATAGTCAAGGTCGCAGAGCATACGTCCGGCCACCTGGCCGACACTGACTGCGGCGACCTGGCCAATCAGAGGACTGACCTTGACCTTGCCGGCCTTCCGCCAAGTCTCGAGGGCGTCATGCAGAGCCACCCAGCCGCCGCAGATAGAGGCCGTGCGCGTGCCCCCGTCAGCTTGGAGGACGTCACAGTCGATGGTCACGGTGGACTCACCGAGCGCGTGCATGTCCACGCAGGAACGCAGCGAGCGACCGATCAGGCGCTCAATCTCCTGGCTGCGGCCTTTGCGCATACCATACTCGCGCTTGGTGCGCGGCACAGTCGAACCGGGCAACATGGCATATTCAGCAGTCAGCCAGCCCAGATGCGAGTCTTTACGCCAGCCGGCCACTTCTTGGCTGATGCTGGCCACACAGAGCACCTTAGTATCGCCAAAGGCGACCAGACAAGAGCCATAGGCGTCCTTGATGTAGCCCGACGTGAAAGCGACCGGGCGGGTTTGCTCTGCGCTACGCGCGAAAGAACGTTTGCTTGTATCTATCATGGGAATAGTTTAGAACATCACAAGAGACAAGGGCAAGCCTGGAAAGATACATTACCATCGAGCACCGCGCAGACCCAAGAAGCAACAGGACAACCTCAATCAGTGAGCTTGTGCATATGGCGCGTCCACACCCGGCGTTCCATATCAATCAGCTCCTCGGGGCGGTTGACGTTGATAAAGGCACCACCGCGCGGTTCGAATTGCAGGACTTCGGGCGGTGTGACCTTAATCACGTTCATCTCCTCATAGAAAGCGGTGGCCCGCTGGTCACCATAGGCAAGGTGGCGTTCGACCACGCCCTCGCAGGTAGCCTTGCGATAGACCGCATGGAAAGGCTCGTAGCCATGCTTCGACCAAGGCACCGCGATATCAGCGTGCTGGGCTTCAAGTAAGCTTAATTCGCCTTTGAGCAGGGGGGCCGAAGGAAATACCATGTCGCAGGCCACAATCGCGACGTACTCATACTGCGCATAATGTAAGGCGGTGTAGATACCGCCCAGAGCCGAGCGTTCGGGCAGGATATCGGTGACAATCCGAGTCGGCTGGTCCGGAATCGCGGTACAACAATGGATGAAATCAAGGGATTGCGGATCGTTACTGGTGATGATCATCTCATCAGCGATCTTATGCAGGCGTTTACGGGCACGACAAACTAAGGGAGCCCCACAAAAAGCCACCAAGGGCTTGGGGCGGCCCATCCGTCTTGACTCTCCTCCAGCCTGGATGACGACGCTTAGTTTTCCCATAATCGGATTATTATAAAAGATATCCGCCCCTTAGTCGGGGCGGATATTCGAGTGTATTCGATGTTTGCAGCACGCCGAAGATACCTGGTCAGTACCGGGGCGTACTGCAAAACCGAGATGTGCCGAACAAGCGCTAATGCCGCGGATTCTCGATTGAGGCTTGGGCAGCTGCCAGGCGCGCCACCGGCACTCGGTAAGGACTACAGGACACGTAATCAAGGCCAATGCCGTAGAAGGTCTTGACGCTGTCCGGGTCACCGCCATGCTCGCCACAGACGCCGCAGGTAATGTCGGGGTTGCCCTTGTGACCGCCCTCGACACCCATGCGCACCAGGTCGGCGACGCCGTCGTCGATGGTCTCAAAGGGGTTGTAGGGCAGCAGTTTGCGGTCAAGGTAGGTGGGGATGAACTTAGCCTCGACGTCGTCACGGCTAAAGCCGAAAGTGGTCTGGGTGAGGTCGTTGGTGCCGAAAGAGAAGAAGTCAGCCTGCTTGGCGATATCGGCCGACTTGACCGCCGCCCGGGGCAGCTCGATCATGGTGCCGATCGCGATATCCAGCTCGACGCCCTCGGCGGCGGCGACTTCCGTCAACACCGCAGTCGACTCCGCGCGCAGGGTCTCCAGCTCGGGCACCACGCTGACCAGCGGAATCATGATCTCAGGCTGGGGCTTCAGGCCTTCCTTGATCAGGCGGGCGGCCGCGGTGGCGATGGCGCGCACCTGCATGGCAGCAAGCTCGGGATGCACGATAGCCAGACGCACACCACGCAGACCCAACATCGGGTTGGCTTCGACCATGCTATCGATCTGGGTGAGCAGGGCCCGCTTCTCGGTGATGACCTCGGTAGAAGCCTCGCCGGAGACCTCCAGACGGGTAATCTCCACTTCCAGGGCGCGCGGGTCATCGAGGAACTCATGCAGCGGCGGGTCGAGCAGGCGCACGATCACCGGCATCCCATCCATCGCCTTGAACATACCATAGAAGTCCTCGGTTTGGACTTTGAGCAGGTCTTGCAGGGCTCGCTCTTTGACTGCAGAATCGGCGGTCAGGATGTAGTTTTGGATGATCTGCTTGCGCTCACCCAGGAACATGTGCTCGGTGCGACAAAGGCCGATACCCTCAGCGCCGAAACCACGCGAAAGCTCAGCGTCTTCGGGGTTGTCGGCGTTGGCGCGCACGCCCATTTGCCTATACTCGTCAGCCCACTCCAAGAGAGTGGCTAAGTCACCAGAGACCGTGGCAGGAATCAAATCGACCGCGCCCAGCACCACGATGCCACTGGTACCGTCGATGGAGATGAGGTCGCCCTCATGCAGGATCACGTCGGTGCCGGCCACCTTGACGGTCTTGGCCTCGGCGTCGATGTCAAGTACGTCCACGCCGCAGACGCAGGGCGCGCCCATGCCACGGGCAATCACCGCCGCGTGCGAGGTCTTGCCACCATGCGAGGTGAGAATGCCCTCGGCCGCGATCATACCGGCCAGGTCGTCCGGGTTGGTCTCCCAGCGCACCAAGACGCAGGGCTTGCCGGCTTCCTTGAACTTGACCGCGTCGGCCGAGGAGAAGACCACGCCGCCCACGGCCGCACCCGGCGAAGCATTGAGGCCGGTGGCCAAGACGTCGTATTTTGCATTCAGGTCAAACTGGGGATGTAAAAGCTGGTCAAGCGCCGCCGGGTCAACCCGCAAGACGGCTTCTTTCTTATCGATCAGACCTTCGGCCTCCATGTCGATGGCGATCTTAAGGGCGGCGGCGGCGGTGCGCTTGCCCACCCGGGTCTGCAACATCCAGAGCTTGCCCTGCTCGATGGTGAACTCGATATCGCACATATCGTGATAGTGATCCTCGAGGATCTTGAAGACCTTTTCCAGCTCTGCACCGGCTCCTTCGAGACCGGGGACGGTCTTCAGCTGGGTGATCGGCGAGGTGTTGCGGATGCCGGCCACTACGTCTTCGCCCTGGGCGTTGACCAGGTAGTCACCGTAGAACTCCTTCTCGCCGGAGGCGGGATTGCGGGTGAAGGCCACGCCGGTCGCCGAGGTGTCGCCTTTGTTACCGAAGACCATGCACTGGACATTGACGGCGGTGCCCATGTCGTCGGAGATCTTGTTCTGCTTGCGGTAGAGCACGGCGCGGTCATTGCCCCAAGAGCCGAAGACCGCGCGCACCGCTAGGTTGAGCTGGACGTCAACGTCCTGGGGAAACTCGACCTTACCAGCGACTACCAGCTGGGGATAGTCAGCGGCAGAGACATTGTCGGAGAAGATCTGTTTGAAGACCGGCACCAGGGCCTCGAGCTCATCGGCGGTCAGGTCGGTGTCGTTTTTGACCCCGCGCTCGGCCTTCTTGGCCTTAAGGGCATTCTCGAAAAGGTCGCCGTCCAACCCCATCACCACGTTGGAGAACATCTGGATGAAGCGACGATAACTATCCCAGGCGAAACGGGGGTTCTCGGTCTGGGCGATCAGGCCCTGCACCGAGACGTCATTGAGGCCGAGGTTGAGCACGGTGTCCATCATGCCGGGCATGGAGATCGGCGCGCCTGAACGCACGCTGACTAAGAGCGGATCATTGGGGTCGCCCAACTTCTTGCCGATACGCTCTTCGAGGTCGCGGCGATGGGCCTCGACGTCATCCCAAACGCCCTCGGGAAACTCATTGCCACCATGGTAATAGTCCATGCAGGTCTGGCAACTAATGGTGAAACCAGGCGGGACAGGCAGGCCGATCTGGGACATCTCAGCGACGCCCGCGCCCTTACCTCCCAGGATATCCTTCATGTCCTTGTTGCCCTCGGTAACATTGTTGCCCTGGGCGTCGTGCCCGAACTTGTACACCCGTTTCTGCTGTGGCATAAACCTACGCTCCTTTGACTAAGACTTTCTTGGCTGGGGTCATTTATGCTTCCTTGGATGCTACGTTTTTATAATAACGCAAAGTCGGGGAGCGTGGTTATTTTTGTAGCGATATGCCCGAGCCTGGTATCATCTTCAATCCTGGGACACCTTAAAAGGCGCCCTGTTAGACTAGGTTATTTCGTTCGCGCACTCTTAATCGCGCTGTAGGCGGATGCCGCATCTGGGCCGCTCACGTTGCGATAGACGCGCACTTTGACGGAATACTTCTTCTTGTTCTTAAGCTTAAGTGTTACCTTATGGGTCGATTTGGCCTTATAGGTTTTGTATTTCCAGCCGCGTCCAACTTGCTTGTAGCACACACGATAGTACGACACGCAGTTGGCACTCGTTATGTAGTTGGACCACGAAACTTTGAGTTTGTTGTTTCCGGCTTTGAGCTTTAGTACACCAATTTTATGCGGGACGATGGTGTAGGTACCAAGATAGAGATAGGAGGTGCGGGCGGCATATTTGCTTCCAACAGCGGTTTTCACATAGACGCCATAACGATCAGCCTTGAAAGGCGCCGTAGTAGTATAGTTTTTGCTGCCGTTTTCCTTGTAATACGTGGTGATTTTACCCATACCGGAAACCTTTGACTTAACAGCAGTAGATTGGCGTCTGCCGCTATAGGTGCCAGAGGTGTTATATTTGAAATCGGACTTAGACGCAGATTTTGCAGTCTCTTTGATCAAAGTTACCTTTAAATCCTTATCAACTTCTGCAGACTCGCCAGGGGTAAGCTCAAGCGTTTTTGGCCCACTCTCAGAATTTTGAATATCCACGCTCCCGCTGCCACTGATTTTTACCGTTGGACTACCAGAGCTAACTGGCGCAATCGTTAGATTCGCAAGTTTTGAAGACACCACTAAGGGGTTTGATGCGGTCGAGTTGGCAGTATAGGTGATAGTAGCGGCGGTCGCAAGTGTTGACTTGGCCATAATCCTTGCATACCCGCCATTTCCCGTTTTTCCCTCGACTTTCACAGCAGAGGTAGTTCCAGAGATACTGTAGCTGCTGCCTTTATCAAAAAAGGAAATCGGGGCCGCTGGAGTAGAGTTGGCGTCTGTGACCGAATACACAGAATTCGGTGCCACCCAAAGTGCATCGGTTGTTTTCACGGGAGTGTCATCACAGGGCAGATTTTGGAATGCCCCGTTGACATTCGCAATATCCTTACCGGCGCTGTCGCTAATTGAGCTTCCGGTTGGAACGGCAATATTCATACTATTTTCAGCATTTCGCCTTGCTTCCACGACCGCTTCTGACTCTGACGCGTCAATGCTCGGAACCAAACTGTTATCAACTTTCGTTTTTGCAGATTGGAAAGCGTCTTTTACGATGCCCTCAAAATCGTTGATACTTACATACGAAAGAAAGCCCGGGAACACATCGTCACCTAAGTCTTTATCGACTGTCGTAGGTGTGCCTTTGACCTCGCCGCCAGAATTATAGGAATATTTCCAGTCAATCGAATTGTCACTCGTATCAATAGCGATATAGTCGTTGTCGCTATTATCATCGCAGTTATAGACATTGATTTTGTATTTTGACTGGCTGATTTCCGTGATCCCATATGCGAGTAGGGCATGCCCATCATAGCCGTCGCGAATCCGATTCGGTAACAAGTTCCCGTTACCATCGATTTGACAAGGTTTCCACCAAACACAAATGATTGCCGGCTTTCCTGATAAAAGACAATCGACCAAATCCTTGTATTTGCCTGTGTTATTGTTCAAGAGACACTTGCACTCGTCTGTGTTCTGGGAGAGTTGATAGGGTTCAATCAGATTTATGATTTCCCTTCGATCCTCGACATCAAGAGTAGCTGGTTTAGGAAAGCTGTAGGTTGTATCAACCGTTTCCGGATAGAACGTAAAATCATCCTGTTGTAGACCGCCCCATTTGAACATCGCAGCAGTGGTGGACATCCCGAAGCAATTCCCGCCCCAAGCCTTTTGCTTGGCCCAATAATATTTAGCTTCGGCGGCCGGAAGAACCGAATCGTATTGTGATCTTGGATAATAATAGGGATTCGGATAACCGAAATCATCGGCACTGTTGAGAAAAGAATAATTATCCTGACCCATTATAAAATCGTCACTGGTCGTTTCACAAATAAAGGATTGACCACCGTCTACAGTGCCATGCCCTTCGTCAAAATCGCCATCATTCCATGCACCGTTGTCGTATTTCCAATAGAACATCGCGAAAAACTCATCGCCACCCTCGCCGTTTGGCTCGTCTTCATGCCAATTCGTCCAGGAGACAGGTTCGCCGTTTACCCAAACCCAATCTCCGTCACCATTCTTGTAAAGTCCGATGTACGCATCAGTAAATCCATCCTTACTCATAGCCGAGAAAACGAAGTCGTTTTCTGCTTGCGAGGTTATCACTGCTAAATGTCCACCCTTGGATTCGCAAAATGATTCGGCTTGTGCATAGGTTTGCACAGAATCGGGAAGGTCATAGTAGGTATACGTGCTTTGTCCATACGTTCCAAGTATCGTCCCGGCGTTATCGTCTGCGAATGCGCTCTTCGACTCCACCTTCATCCCAAACAGCAGCATAGCTGCACACAAGCCCAAACTGATCATTATTGAAAGCACGCTTTTGCTGATCTGCATTGTTTTTCGCATAGCTTGTTTCTCCGAAACTCACATCAATACATTACTATTCGCGACAATTCAAGATATTATACCGAGCGCTACGGATTTGTCAAATCTTTTTTGATAATGGAATTTCACGCTCCAGAATACAAAAGGAGGCTATCCCTTGTTGTATTAGGTGCAGCCTGGATCCACCCGTGCGCAGTGTGCTTAACGTGCTCGAGCACGGCAAAATACGAAATGTACCAAATCTAAACTAAATCGGACCGAGATAAGAAAAGGCGGGATTTGAGTGCAGTTCGGATTTTGGCGCGCGCAGTATACTGGAGTACTCGAGCACGGCAAAATACGAAATGCGCCAAATCCCGCCTTTTCTTACTCGGTCCGCGCGACTTGCTCGATATGATAGGACTCAAGCACGTCGCCGACGTGGATATCCTGGAAGCCAGCGACAGTAAGTCCGCATTCGCTACCGGCGTGGACGCTTTCGACCTCGTCTTTGAAGTGATGGAGTGAGGCGATCTCGCCGTCATGGACCACGGCGCCGTTGCGCACGATCCGGACTTTATCGCTCCTCTGGATATCGCCGCTATCGACCATGCAGCCGGCAATGGTGCCGACCTTGGGGGCCTTGAAGAGCTCCTTGACCGTGAGCGAAGCGGTATCGACCGCCACGTCCTCGGGTTTGAGCATGCCGATGCGGGCATTATTGATGTCGTCGATGGCCTCGTAGATGACCTTGTAAGTCTTGATCTCAACTTGCTCGTGCTCGGCAGCGGCCTTGGCCTTGGCATCGGGCCGGACGTTAAAGCCGATGATGATAGCGTCAGAGGCAGAAGCCAGGGTGACGTCGGTCTCGGTGATACCGCCGACGGCGGAGTGGATGACGTTGATCTTGACCTCGGACTGATCCATCTTGGCCAGGGCGTCCTGCAGGGCCTCGATCGAGCCTTGGACGTCAGCCTTGACCACCAAGTCAAGCTCGGAGAGGTCTTCTTGCTCGATACGCTCGAAGAGGTTCTCCAAGGAGACCTTGGAGCGGGCGTGGGCCATCATACGCTCGCGCAGGCTGCGCTGCTCGGCCAAGGCCTTAGCATCGGATTCCTTCTCGAAGACCCGGAAGTTATCGCCAGCCTCGGGGACGCTGTTAAGACCAAGGATCTCGACCGGATCGGAGGGCTTGGCCGCATCGACGTTATCATGGCGCGGCCCGAGCATGGCCCGAACGTGGCCATAGGTGGAGCCGATCACGATGTTGTCGCCGACTTTGAGGGTACCACGCTGTACCAGCACAGTGGCCAGGGGCCCACGGCCTTTATCCAACTTGGCTTCAATCACGAAGCCGGAGGCCATGGTGTCGGGATTGGCAGTGAGCTCGAGCACGTCAGCCTGGAGCAGGATGCGTTCGAGCAGGTCGTCAATACCAATGCGCTGCTTGGCTGAGATATCGACGAACATGTTCTGCCCGCCCCATTCCTCGGGAATGACATTATATTCGGAGAGCTCTTTGCGCACCTTCTCGGGATTAGCGCCGGGCTTATCGATCTTATTGACCGCCACGATGATCGGCACTTTGGCGGCATTGGCGTGGTTGATGGCCTCGACGGTCTGGGGCATGACCCCGTCATCGGCGGCCACCACCAAGATCACCACGTCAGTGACTTTGGCGCCGCGCGCACGCATGGCAGTGAAGGCCTCGTGGCCAGGGGTGTCGATAAAGGTGATCTGGCGATCACCAAGGGTGACCACCGAGGCACCGATGTGCTGGGTGATGCCACCAGCCTCGGTCTCGACCACGCCGGTGTGGCGGATCGCGTCAAGTAAAGAGGTCTTACCATGATCGACATGTCCCATCACGGTCACCACCGGTGGGCGCGACTGCAGATCCTCGGGCTTGTCGTCGATCACCTCTTCGAATTCCTCCTCCGGTGAAGCGATACGCACTTTGCAGCCGAGGTCATCGGAGATCAGCTCAATCAAGTCATCGGACATGGTCTGGGTGGCGGTGAGGGGGTTGCCGAGCAGGAAAAGGCGCTTAACGATCTCTGAAGAGGATATCTCTAAAGCGTCGGCTACTTCCTGGACGGTCGAACCGCTGATGATCTTGACCACCGAACGGTCGAGCACCAGGCTGGGGTCGATGCCCTTCTCGATAGCCCGCTGCTGCAACTCTTTCTTCTTCTGGGCGCGACGCTTCTCCTTGCGCTCCTTGCGCTTACCGGTAACATCGGCACCAGCCCGGGCAAGCTGGGCTTTGGCCTCTGCCAAAACCTTTTCCTTTTGCAGCTTCTCGACCGCCTCGGCCATCTGCTTGTAGCGGTCGTCGCCTTCGATTTGCTCGGAGAAGCGCTGTTTGGCGGATTTCTTGGATCCGCCGCCATGGCTGTGGTTGTATTTCTTCTTGCTGGCAGCGCTCTCAGGGGTGATGCCAGCGGCTTCCATCTTCTTCTTCTGGGCTTCGATCTGTTCGATCAACTTGGAGAACTTGGACTTATCGATACCATGATGCTTGGGCTTGACCTGCGTACTCTTGGCAGCTGGCTCGGACTTCATCTCGACCCGGGTAGCGACCGCTTGCTTAGTCGCCCCTTTGGGGCTTGCGGCGACAGCGGGTGCCTTCGCCGGAACCGGCTCCGCAGCCGCAGCGGCCTTGTTAGTCGGAGCCTGCCCGGGAGCCTTGGCTGCAGGCACGGCGCGCGCAGCGGTCGGCTTGACCTTGGCTTTGGTCTTAGCCTTGGGCGCGCTCGCAGCGGCCTTCGCTTTGGCTGCAGCGGTCTTAGCCGGTTTAGCTTCTGGCTTAGCGACTACGGTCAGCTTGATCTTTGACTTCTTGGCCGGCTTCGCCTTGGCTGGCTCAGCCGAGGCCACAGGCGCCGCCGGGGCCTTGGCCGGCGCAGGCTCAACAACGGAGGCTGGGCTAGTGGCCGTCTTGGCCGCAGCAGCTGGGGCAGTGGCATCCTGTTTGAGCTCAGCGACAAGGCCATGGTGGGCAAGGTCGCCCGAAGGGGCGGCGGGGGCGGCCGCACTACCCTCTTCGGCAGCTGCGGCTTTCTCGGCCTTGCGCCGGGCTAACTCGGCCAGGATCGCCGATTTATGCTCTTGTTTAATCTGATCGGGCATCTATGCAGCCTTCTCCTTTGCCATCTTCTTCTCGTGAATGCCACAATAGTGGGAGTCGGGGCGGGCATGGTTGCGGCAACGGCTACCATCTTTGAGGGTGTACTCACAGCGCCCCTCATCGGGGTCGACTTCCTCGATTGTGTCTTGGGCCAGGCTCTCGGCGGCCTCGGGGATATCAGCGGAAAGGGCGGTCGACTTGATGTCGATATGCCAGCCGGTCAGCTTGGCCGCTAGACGGGCGTTCTGGCCGTCCTTGCCAATGGCCAGGGAAAGCTGGTCGTCCTCAACGATGGCGGTGACATATTTCTTGTCCTCGTAGACGAGGATCTTGGAGATCTTGGCCGGGGAGAGCGCATGTTCGACGAACATGGCCGGATCCTCAGAGTATTGGATCACATCGACCCGCTCATTATGAAGCTCTTCGACCACCATGCGCACCCGTGAACCCTTGGGCCCGACGCAAGCGCCGACCGGATCAAGGTTGGGGTCAGTAGAAGAGACGGCGACCTTGGAGCGGGCGCCCGGCTCACGCGCGATCGCCTCGATTTGGACGATGCCGTCATAGATCTCCGGCACCTCCAGCTCGAAGAGACGGCGCAAGAAATCCGGCGAAGTACGGCTGACCACGATAGTCGGGCGGTTGGGATCGACCCGACGCGCGCCCTCGGGGGGATTGGGGTTGCGCACGTCGACGATGATGGACTTGAGGCGCTGGTTGTGGCGATAACGCTCGTCGCGGGGGCGTTCGTTAAGCTCCTCGGGGTGGTATTTCTGGTTGAAATGGGGCAGCTCAGCCTCGACCCCATCCGAGACCTTGAGGATGGTGAAGTCGCGGGTGGTCTGCAGTACCGTGCCGGTCATCAGCTCGCCGATGCGGTCTTTGTATTCACGGTAGATGGTCTCACGCGAAGCATCGCGGATGATCTTCTTGATCACACTACGCGCGGTCAGAGCGGCCATGCGCGAGACGTCGGAAGGGGTGACGTCGCGCTCTTCGTAATCAGGGTACTCGCCGGTCTCCGGATCGGGCTCACCGATGCCGACACGCTCCAAGACGTAGATCTCGTTGGTGTCGCGGCTGATGATGACGGTGGCCTCACCCTCAAGGTTGAGCACGTGTTTGTAGGTCTTGGCGAGGGCGTCCTCCAGTTGCTCGAGCAGGTAGGTCTTCTCGATATGCCGCTCAGCCGCCAGCGCGTCCAGGGCCTGGCCGATGGGAATGTTCTCTGCCATCTTGTCTGCGCTCACTTCCTCTTACAATAAAAAAAGTGGGGCAAGCCCACTTCCTCGTAAAAACTACTATTAAAGCGGTCTATTTTATAGCACATCTCGGTTTTTGTTGCCAAGAACATGGATTTCGGTACGGCAAAAGAGCGCCGCCAGTACCCTTGCTCGCGGGCTTTGACATGTTATAGAATGGAAACATGCACACACTAGAAGAAGCCCTCCAAGACTGGGAGGCGGTGATCGGCCTGGAGATCCATGCCGAGTTGACTTATCTCAACACTAAGATGTTCTGCAGCTGCAAGTTGGAATACGGCGACGAGCCCAATACCAACGTCTGCCCGGTCTGCCTGGGACTACCCGGCGCCCTGCCGCAGCCCAACCGGGCTGCCGTGCAGGCCATCGTGGCCGCCGGCCTAGCCACCGGCTGCCGGATCATGCCACGCTCGATGTTCTACCGTAAGAACTACTTCTATCCTGATATGTCCAAGAACTTCCAGACCACCCAAGGACCGGTGGCTTTCTGCATGGACGGTGGTTTTGACCTGGAGATAGAGGGGAAGGCAGCCCTCGAGCGCAAGGTGTTGGCCGGCACGGATCCGCTCGATGGCGCCAAAGGCTATCGCACCCACATCGACATCGAACGCATCCATCTCGAGGAGGACGCCGGCAAGCTCACCCACATGGGCGGCGAATCCGGCCGGATCAGCGGAGCCGCCTACTCACTGGTCGATTACAACCGCTGCGGCACACCCCTGATCGAACTGGTCACCCGGCCCGACCTGCGCACCCCGGAGGAGGCCCGCCACTTCATGCAGACCTTGCGCACCATCTACCGGGCCATCCATATCTCGGATTGTTCGATGGAAAAGGGTAGTTTGCGCTGTGACGGCAACGTCTCGCTGCGTCGCCGGGGCGAGACTGAGCTCGGCACTAAGACCGAGCTGAAGAACATGAACTCCTTCAAGAGTCTACACGATGGCTTAGCCTATGAGATCCGCCGCCAGGCCGAGATCCTCGAGGAGGGCGGTCAGGTGGTACAGGAGACCCGCCATTTCGAACCGGCCAGCGGACGCACCATCAGCATGCGCAAAAAAGAGACCGCCGCCGACTACCGACTCTTCCCAGAGCCGGATATGGTGCCCTTTGACCTCTCTGAGGAATTCATCGAAGGGGTTCGAGCCAGCCTGCCCGAGCTACCCCAAGCCAAGCGCGAGCGTTATATCACCGACTATGCCCTAAGTCGGCAGACTGCCCGGGAGCTGGCAGCCGACCCAGACTTGTCAGCTGCCTTCGACGCCGCCCTGAACAGCTCGACGGCGACCGCCAAAGCCGCCCCCACCTGGGCCAAGAAATGCGCCAACCTCCTGCTCAACCAGGTGACCGCCTATCTCAAAGAAACCCACCATGAACTCTCGGAGAGCGCTCTTAAGCCAGCCGACTTAGCAGCCGTTGCCTCCGCCCTCGAGACCGGACAACTCAGCTCCAACCAGGCCGACCAGGTCTTGACCAAGCTCTTGGACGGCAGTGGCAAGCTGGACGAGCTCTTGGCCAGCTGCGCCGCCGAGAGCCAGGACAGCGGCGAGCTTGACGCTCTGGTGTCCCAGGTCTTGGCGGACAATCCGGACAAGGTCACCCAATACAAAGCCGGCAAGACCGGCCTGATCGGCTTCTTCGTCGGCCAGGTGATGCAACTCTCGCAGGGTAAGGCCAACCCCAAACAGGCCAACCAGCTGCTCAGCGCAGCCCTCGCGGGCTAAAGCCAACAGACACAAGCACCCCATAAAACAGGAATACCTTATAAGGTGTTCCTGTTTTATACGCCTATGGTATTATCTTATTAATGTTATTATCTAGCTATAAGGATGCTCTGCTCGAACTGGCCTGGCCGGCCCGCTGTGTAGGCTGCGAACGCCCTGGCACCTTACTCTGCGAGCGGTGCGCAGAAAGGCTCGGTTGGATAGCGCAAAGCTCAGCCTGTCCTCGCTGTGGTGCGCCCTTCGGCCGGCTGGTCTGCACTGAATGCAACAACGCAGAGGGCCAGATAAACTGGTCTTTCGATACCCTGCGCTCCTGTTTTGTTTTTGACGAGATCGCAGCTCTGCTCAGCGTAGTCTATAAGGATGGCGGCGAGCGCCGCCTCGCCCCTTTGATTGCAGATTTCTTAGCCCATAGCCTGCCACCGGCCTGGGCCGGACAACTTGACCTGATCAGTTATATTCCCGCCAGCCAGGAGGCATTGAGGCGGCGCGGCTTTGACCACATGCACCTGGTGGCTGCGCGGCTTGCGGAAAAGACCGAACTACCCTGGGCCTGCCTGCTGCGCCAGGCCCAGATCCGCGACCAACGCGGCCTTGGGCAAACGGCTCGCCGAGACAATCTACAAAACGCTTTCCATTTGGCCGAGGATGTCTCTGCGGATGAGCTCAAGGGGCTCCGACTGCTCTTGGTCGATGACGTTTGCACCAGCGCTGCTACCCTCGACAGTGCTGCTGGTCTACTCAAAGAAAGCGGCACTGCGCAGGTAAGATGTCTGAGCCTTTGC
>JAISGO010000035.1 GCA_031263025.1 Coriobacteriales bacterium | reverse complement strand
GTGTCAGCGGTGCAAAAACCATAGTCGATCTTCGCCCGCAGGGTGTGCAGGGGCACGCGACCCTCACGATACCATTCGCGGCGGCACATCTCGGCGCCGCCGAGGCGGCCGGAGCACTGCACCTTAATGCCCTTGGCACCGGACTTCATGGCAGACTGCACCGCCTTGCGCATCGCACGCCTATAGGCGACACGGCCCTCGAGTTGTTCGGCGATGGACTGGGCAAGCAGGGGCGCGTCAAGCTCCGGGCGAATCACCTCGATCACGTCGACGTCGACTTTCGACCCAGCTATCTTGGTCAGGTTCTTGCGCAGATTATCAATCTCGGCGCCCTTCTTACCGATGATCACGCCTCGGCGTGAAGTAGTGATGGTGACCTTGATCTTGTCGCCTTGCTTGTCACCGGAACGTTCGATGTCCACTTTGGCGACAGCTCCACGCTCCAGATGCTTATCTAGATAACGGCGAATCTCCAAGTCGTTGGCGAGGGTCTTGGCATAATTTTTCTGGGAGAACCAACGTGAGCGCCAGTTCTCGGTCATGCCAAGGCGAAAACCGGTCGGGTAAACTTTCTGACCCATCTATCTATGCCTCCTCATGCGTGGCGACGACTACGGTAATGTGGCAGGTACGCTTGTTGATGCGGGCAGCCGAACCCTTAGCGCGAGCGCGAATGCGTTTGAGGGTGGGGCCCTCGTCGGCGTAGGTCTCCTTGACGTAGAGGTCTTGGACACGGGCGCTCTGTTGCTCGGCATTAGCAATTGCGGAATTAAGGCAGTTCAAGACCACCTCGGCGGCATCGCGGCTGCTGAATTGCAGGATCTCGCGGGCACGCAGGGCCTCTTTGCCGCGGATCATGTCAATCACGATCCGCGCTTTCCGCGGTGCCAAGCGCAGATGTCTTACTTGTGCTTTAGCTTGCATCTTGGTTTAACTCTCTTTCTTACCGCCGTGGCCCTTGAAAGTACGGGTCGTGGCGAATTCACCCAGCTTATGGCCTACCATCGACTCGGAGATATAGACCGGCACATGCTTGCGCCCATCATGGACGGCAATGGTATGGCCGACCATCTCCGGAAAGATCGTGGAGGCCCTAGACCAGGTCTTGACCACTTCTTTTTTGCCTTCGGCGTTCATCTTGTTGATCCGCTCCAACAGGCGCAGCTCGACAAATGGTCCTTTTTTAAGACTTCTGCTCATTACTCCAACCTTACTTCTTGCGACGACGGATAATCAGTCGTTGCGACGACTTCTTGGTATTGCGCGTACGATGGCCCTTGGTCGGTTTGCCCCAGGGGGTGACCGGGTGACGGCCAGCAGACTTGTTCTTGCCTTCACCGCCACCATGGGGATGGTCGACGGGGTTCATGACGGTACCGCGAACAGTCGGGCGAACGCCCAGCCAACGGGTGCGACCGGCTTTACCGACGCGCACATTGGAGTGGTCGGAGTAGCCGACCTCCCCTACCGTCGCCCGGCAGGTCAGAAGCACTCGGCGCATCTCAGAGGAGGGCATACGCAGAATCGCATACTTGCCTTCCTTGCCCATCAGCTGGATGGAGGAGCCGGCACTACGGGCCAGGGCCGCGCCCCGGCCAGGGGTCAGCTCAACTGCGTGCACCAGGGTGCCGACCGGGATATCAGAGAGAGCGAGCACACAGCCGGGCTTGATATCGCTGCCCGGGCCGCTGGTGACGACGTCGCCTACTTTCAGGCCCTTTGGCCAGAGAATGTAGGTCTTCTCGCCATCGGCATAATGCAGAAGCGCGATCCGGGCCGAGCGGTTGGGGTCATATTCGATAGTCGCGACCTTGGCCGGGATACCGTCTTTGATCCGCTTGAAATCCACCACCCGGTATTTGCGCTTGTGGCCGCCACCTTGGTGGCGGGTGGTGATGCGGCCGTTGTTATTGCGGCCGGCGTGCTTGGGAAGCGGGCGCAATAAGGTCTTCTCCGGCTGATTGGTGGTGATCTCGGCGAAATCGGCGACGCTTTGGGCGCGGCGGCCAGCCGAAGTGGGTTTGTAAACTCGTACTGCCATTTTTTCCGTTCTCCTTTAGGCCGCGAATGCTTCGATAGTGTCGCCAGGGGCCAAGGTCACGATTGCCTTCTTCCAGGTCTTAGTGGTGCCCAGCTGATAGCGCACGCGCTTGGGTTTGGGCTTGACGGTCAAGGTATTGACCTTCAGCACCCTGACGTCGAAGACGGCTTCCACCGCTTTGGCGATCTCGATCTTATGGGCGCTCTTAGCAACCTCGAAAGTGTATTTGTTCTGGGTCATCACGTCATAGGATTTCTCCGAGACGATTGGCCGAATCAGGATCTGCTCTGGAGCCAGCATCTTAGTCCAGCACCTCCTCGAGCCGCTTAGCGGTCGCGGCGGTCAAAACCAATACCTTGTTGTCGATCAGGTCGTAGACATCGACGTCGGAGACGGCGATGGCATGAACCCGGGCGAGGTTGCGGAAAGAAAGATAGGGGTTGACGGCGTTATCCGGCAAGACCACCGTGACCCGGCCCTCAACTTTCAGGGCCTGCAGGAAAGCGACGGCTGCCCTAGTCGAAGGCTTCTCAAAGGCGATGTCATCCACGATCATCAACTCTTGGTCGGCCAGCTTGGCGGACAGGGCGCTACGCATCGCAGCCTTGATCTCCTTGCGGTTGACCTTGAGGGCATGGGAACGCGGATGCGGCCCAAAGACCACGCCACCACCAGCGTATTGGGGCGAGCGAATCGAGCCCTGACGAGCCCGGCCGGTGCCTTTCTGGCGATAAGGCTTACGGCCGCCGCCACTGACGAAGTGACGGGTCTTGGTGGCATGGGTGCCTTGACGCCAGCCGGCCATCTCCGCACGCACCACACTGTGCATCAGGGGCACATTGGGGGCGGCTTTGAAGACGGCGTCGGACAAGGTGGCCGCAGAGGCCTTCTTGCCCTTCATGTCTTTTACTTCAATGGTTGCCATGTTAATTTTCCTATAACTTCCTATACTTGCTTAAGCTGTAGCCGTGATGGTGACGAGGGCGTTCTTGCCACCCGGAACCGCGCCCTTGACCAGGATCAGGTTCTGCTCGGGCTCGACCCGAACCACTTCGAGGTTGCGTACGGTGACATTATCACAACCCATGTGCCCAGGTAAACGGAGACCTTTGAGCACTCGGGAAGGGGTAGCGCACATACCAACCGAACCGGGAGCGCGGTGGAAATGATGGCCGTGGCCACCCGGGCCACCGCCGAAGTTGTAACGACGCATCACGCCGGCAAAGCCTTTACCTTTGGAAACCCCAGAGACATTGACCTCCTTGGTTTCAGCCAAAGCTTCTACCGTGATCTGGTCACCCAGTTTATAGTCAGAGACGTCATCCAAACGGACTTCTTCGAGGATACGGGTGGGGTCAACTTTGCTGGCCTTAAAATGGCCGGCAGTGGGTTTATTGACTTGCTTTTCCTTCTTGGCCCCGAAACCGATCTGAAGGGCGTTGTAACCGTCTTTTTCGGCGGTCTTGATCTGCACGATGGGGCAGGGACCGGCTTCGATCACAGTCACCGGGGTGAGCTTATCGCCTTCGCCCCAGACCTGGGTCATGCCGATTTTCTTACCGATAATAGTCTTACACATGATCTCTTGTCCTTACAGCTTGATCTCGATGTCCACGCCGGCCGGCAAATCCAGCCGCATCAGCGAGTCGACCGTGGTTCCGGTCGGCTCGAGAATGTCGATCAGGCGTTTGTGGGTACGCATCTCGAACTGCTCGCGCGAATCCTTGTCCTTATGCGGCGAACGCACCACGCAGTAGAGGTTACGTGAAGTCGGCAGCGGAATCGGCCCGGCGACTTTAGCGCCGGTCTTCTCCGCAGTGTCCACGATCAGCTTGGAAGACTGATCGACGACTTCGGAATCATAACCCTTGAGGCGAATGCGGATGTTCTCATTAGCCATTTTAAGCTTTACCTCCGGACTTCTCAACGATTTCCTCGCGCACGTTCTTGGGCACGGGTTCATAGGATTTGAATTGCATAGTAAAGGATGCTCTACCTTGAGTGGAAGAACGCAGATCAGTAGCATAGCCGAACATCTCAGAGAGCGGCACCAGGGCCTCGATCAGCTTCGCGCCACCACGCTCGTTCATACCTTGGATCTGGCCGCGACGACTGGAGAGGTTGCCCATCACATCGCCCATATATTCCTCGGGTGTCTCCACCTCGACCGACATCATCGGCTCGAGCAGGATGGGATTAGAGCGGCGCATCGCCTCTTTGAAAGCCATCGAGCCGGCGATCTTGAAAGCGGCCTCTGAGGAGTCGACTTCGTGATAAGAGCCATCGTGTAAGGTGACAGCGACGTCGACCACGGGGAAACCAGCGATGGTGCCGGATTGGAGGGCTTCTTGGATGCCCTTATCCACCGAGGGGATGAACTCCTTGGGGATGGTACCGCCGACGATCTTATTCTCAAAAGAGTAACCCTCGCCGGCTTCACGCGGTTCAAGGTTGATTACCACATGACCGTACTGACCGTGGCCACCAGATTGGCGGATGAACTTGCCCTCCACGTCAGTGACCGGCTTGCCGGCGGTCTCGCGATAAGCGACCTGGGGCTGGCCGACGTTAGCCTCGACCTTGAACTCACGTAGGAGACGGTCGACGATGATCTCCAGATGGAGCTCGCCCATACCGGCGATGATGGTCTGACCAGTCTCATGGTTGGTGGAGACCCGGAAAGTCGGATCCTCCTCGGCCAGACGCTGCAGGGCGATATCAAGCTTTTCCTGCTCAGCCTTGGTCTTGGGCTCGATCGCGATGTCGATGACCGGATCGGGGAACTCCATAGACTCGAGCACGACCGGATGATCCTCGTCGCAGAGGGTGTCACCTGTGGTGGTGTTCTTTAAGCCGACCGCGGCGATGATGTCACCGGCCGAGCATTCCTCAACATCGTGCTGGGCATTGGAGTGCATCTCAAGCAGGCGGCCGAGACGCTCCTTCTTGCCACTGTGGGTGTTAAGGGCATAGGAACCGGCCTTGAGGGTGCCGGAATAGACCCTGAAATAAGTCAGCTTACCGACATAGGGGTCGGTCATGATCTTGAAAGCCAGGGCCGAGAAAGGCGCCTTGGGGTCGGGATGACGATCGAGCTCTTCGCCGGTCTTGGGATCGGTACCGGAGATGGCCGGGATGTCCAGGGGACTGGGCAGATAATCGCAAACTGCGTCGAGCAGCTGCTGCACGCCCTTGTTCTTGAAAGCCGAGCCGCAGATGGTCGGGGTAATCTGGTTGGCGATGCAGCCCTTGCGCAAAGCCGCCTTGACCTCTTCGATGCTATAGTCTTGGCCTTCCAGGACTTTCACCATCAGGTCATCATCGAACTCGGTGGCGGCATCGATGACCGCCTCATGGCCCTTCTGGGCCTGTTCTTTATACTCGTCAGGAATCTCAACGACCTCAGGGTAGATCATGCCCTTGTCGTCTTCGTTGAACATCTCAGCGTCCATGCGCACCAGGTCAATCAGGCCCATGAACTGATCCTCGGCCCCAATCGGGATCTGCAGGACCACCGGACGAGTGTGCAGGCGCTCTTTCATCTGCTCGACCACACTATAGAAATCCGCGCCGACCCGATCCATCTTGTTGACAAAGGCCATGCGTGGGACATTATAGTGGTGGGCCTGGCGCCACACCGTCTCAGTCTGGGGCTGCACCCCACCGACCGCGCAGAGCACGGTGAGAGCACCATCAAGGACGCGCAGCGAACGCTCCACCTCAGAGGTGAAGTCGACATGACCGGGGGTGTCGATGATCTGGATACGGTGGTCCTTCCAAAAACAGGTAGTGGCCGCCGAAGTGATGGTGATACCGCGCTCCTGCTCCTGGGCCATCCAGTCCATCACCGCCGCACCGTCATGAACCTCACCGATCTTATGGGTCTTGCCGGTGTAATAGAGGATGCGCTCAGTGGTCGTGGTCTTACCGGCATCAATGTGGGCCATGATGCCGATGTTACGCGTATCTTTGAGTGAATACTTTGCCATATAAATCTGTTGCTCTCTCGACTTCTCTACCAACGATAATGGGAGAAAGCCCGGTTGGCCTCTGCCATCTTGAAGATATCTTCACGTTTCTTGATCGAGGCGCCGGTGTTATTGGAAGCATCAAGGATCTCGCCGGCCAGGCGCTCGGTCATGGTCTTTTCTTTGCCCTTACGGGAGAAATCGACCAGCCAGCGGATCGCCAAGGTGGTAGCGCGACGGCTGTTCACCTCGGTCGGCACCTGATAGGTGGCGCCGCCGACACGCTTGGGCTTGACCTCGATGGTCGGGCGGACGTTGTCCATCGCTTTCTTGAAGACATCAAGGGCGTTCTCGCCGGACTTCTCGGCGACGATGTCAAAGGCGCCATAGACGATGTTCTCAGCGATGGATTTCTTGCCATCCAGGAGGATCTTGTTGATTAGCTGGGTGACCAAACGGTTGTGGTAACGGGCATCAGGGGTGAGCTCGCGATGGGGAGCGCGGTTTCTGCGTGACATAGTGACCTCCCTTATGCTTTCTTAGCGCCGTAGCGCGAACGGCCTTGCTTGCGGTCGGCGACCGGGGCGGCATCGAGCGCCGCGCGAATCACCTTATAACGGACGCCGGGGAGATCCTTGACACGACCGCCACGGATTAAGACCATCGAATGCTCTTGCAGATTGTGGCCCACGCCGGGAATATAAGCGGTCACTTCCATGCCATTGACCAAACGGACACGGCAGACCTTACGCATAGCGGAGTTCGGCTTCTTAGGAGTCGCGGTGTAGACACGGGTGCAGACCCCACGTTTCTGGGGGTTACCCTTAAGGGCCGGCGTCTTCTTCTTGGCGACGGCACTATGGCGTCCTTTACGGACGAGTTGATTAATGGTAGGCAAGTCTTATCTCCTTCTCAACCTACACGGCCGATGACCGAAGCTAAGCCCCGGTCATCCCAACCACTTGACATCGATATTCAATTTTTCGCTAAAAGCCATGGTCGCAACGGTACACGCAGCCGGGCGTGTCCATCGCGCGACTTCTCATTATAACCTATTCGAATGTGTGCGTGGTGAACAGATCCTTAGTCTGGGAAGCGCGCAATCCCTCCCGCGTGTGCAACATCTCGACGTGCAATTTGACGTTGTGTACACGTAAGACGTCTGCACCGCCGGTCACAGCGGCGCTCGCAACCTGAGCCGAAGCACAGTCGCGGGTTGTCGGATCCGACTCGCCGCAAAGCTCTGCTACGAAACGCTTGCGCGACCAGGCGGCCATCAGGGGATAGCCGAACCCGGCAATCTCGGTGGTCTGGCCGAGGATGGTGAGGTTGTCGGCGTGTCCTTTGTCAAAACCCGGGCCGGGGTCGAGGCAGATCCGCTCTCTGGCTACCCCGATGGCCTCAAGCTCACGTGCCCGCTGCAAAAGCCAGGCGGGCACCCTTTGGTTGGAAGCGGCATCCCAGTGCATCACGACCAAGCCGCAGCAGCTCGTCGCCGCCAGCTCAGCCATCGCCACGTCGCGAAAGCCGCTGACATCATTGATGATCTGGGCCCCGGCCGCAAGGCAGGCGGCGGCCACTGCAGCATGGCGGGTGTCCACTGAGACCACAGCCCTGCGCCCCGCCAGTTCGCGCACGGTCGGCAGGATACGCGCAAGCTCGCATGCGGCCGAAACCTCCTGGTGGCCCGGCCGGGTCGACTCGCCGCCGACATCGATGATGTCGGCGCCCTCGGAAAGGAGCCGCTCGGCCTGGGCTAGTGCTTTGGCGTCAGAATCAAAGGAGGCGCCGTCGCTGAAGGAGTCTGGTGTGATATTAAGGATGCCCATGATGAGCGGGTGGCCATAAGCGATCTCAAAGCACTTCGAGCCGCACTGCCAACGCTTTGTCTCCTCTGCCCGAGCAGCACTACAATGCCCGGGAGGGGCACCCCGGTCAGGCATTGTAACGATAGAGCAAGGCTGCGCCCATCAAGGTCAGGTCAGGCTCGACCCGCTCGATGGTCTGGGAGTAGGCGGCTACCTGGGCAGCTAAACCACCGGTCGCAACCACCTGGGGCTTAGGCCTGCCCAAGCGCTCCTGTTCGGCCAGAACCTGGGTGACGATGCCGTCGACCCTCGCCACTTCGCCGAAGATCAGGCCGGACTGCACGGCTTCAACGCTACTGCGCCCGACTAGATGGGCCGGAGCCCGCAGCTCGACCGTGGAGAGCTTGGCCGCGTGACTGAACAATGCCGCCGCCGAAGTCTCCAACCCGGGCATGATGATACCGCCGATGAAGGTGGCTTGTCCTGAAGCAAGGCAGACCAATTCGAAATTAGTGGCAGTGCCGAAGTCCACCACCAGCACCGGCGCCCCGAAGCGGTCAACCGCGCAGGCGGCGTCCGCTAAACGATCGGCTCCGATCTCGCGGGGCTCTGGATAGTCGATGGCGAAGTTCAGATGGCAAGTAGAGCTGATCACCTTGACCCGCTCCCCCACCAGCCGGGCCGCGACCTCAGACCAAGCCCGAGTCAAAGCCGGCACCACAGAACAGAGCACAGCGTCAGTGATGGGCGGGTCCCCGCTCTCACTCTTGCCAACAGCTAACACTCGGCCGGGGTCTGCCGTCAGCGCATGCAAAGTCAACATCAATTGGTCGGCAGTAGCGCTCATATCGCTGGCGATACGCCAAGTCGCGGCCAACTCAGAGTCTTTGAATAAGCCGATACTGGTTTGGGTGTTACCTACGTCAAGAGCAAGGAGCATGATACCCGACATTTTAGAGTAAATCCGTTATAATGTCCTTGCCGTTGTCGCGGGGTGGAGCAGTCTGGTAGCTCGCCGGGCTCATAACCCGGAGGTCGGAGGTTCAAATCCTCCCCCCGCAACCAATTGGCGATCTTGGCTTTCGCCTTTTCTCTCATGTACCCTAGTAAACTTCGTTCAAGGCTCAAGCCAATCTCATCCAATTGGCATTT